>NZ_JBAJHU010000019.1:0-47947 GCF_036867415.1 Mangrovibacillus sp. Mu-81 | reverse complement strand
GGATATAATATTTTTTTGCACAAATTGTTTTTTATAACATATAGTATGTTATAATCTATATGAAACCTATTTTATCGTCGCGGGGTGGAGCAGTTCGGTAGCTCGTCGGGCTCATAACCCGAAGGTCGCAGGTTCAAATCCTGTCCCCGCAATACCATTTTTGCTAAAACATAATATTGAAAGATATTTTGCTGACGCAAAAATCTTTGGTCTGGTAGTTCAGTTGGTTAGAATGCCTGCCTGTCACGCAGGAGGTCGCGGGTTCGAGTCCCGTCCAGACCGCCATTACTTTACACGTAAACGAAACTTTGGTTTCGTTTTTTTATTGTTTAAATATTTTTAAGTTTAAAATAAAAATTGAAAAGTTAAAAATAAAAAGGTAGAACGTTGAAAATAAGTTGCTGAAAGTTGAAAATAAAACATGAAGAGTTGAAAATAATAGGGGGATTTGTCCCGATATGCGAGTAAATCCGGCGATCTGTGTAGTCTAATTATGGCTCATAAAAGAATTTCATACTCTCATTTCTGTTATGCTGACTCTTTTTCATTAATTTTCAACAAAAACTTACTTCCCTATTCATATTGCAACACCTGCCCTTTACTCAAATACCCCAAAAAGGGTAAACTACATATATATCGTCCCTTAGGTGCTATCCTAAGGGTTTTTTATACTCTATTTAAGTTGGGAGATAAATATGGATCAGTTTGAAATCATGACGAATACCCCTGAAGAGACGGGGGAGTTTGCTGAGAGATTGGCACGTTACCTGAAGGCGGGGGATGTGATAACATTGGAAGGTGACTTGGGTGCCGGGAAAACGACGTTTACGAAGGGTCTTGCGAAAGGGCTTGGAGTGAAGAAGACGGTGAACAGCCCGACGTTTACCATTATTAAAGAATATAAGGGGCGTCTGCCTTTTTATCATATGGATGTGTACCGCCTGGATGATTCCTTTGAAGACTTGGGATTTGATGAGTACTTTGAAGGTGGGGGAGTGACGGTTGTCGAGTGGGCACACTTAATTGAGGACCAGCTTCCGCAGGAGTTATTGAGTCTTTCGATTTACAGAGAAGACGATACGGTACGGAAGATTGTGTTAAAGCCTTACGGGGAAAGGTATAATGAGTTATGTAAGGAGATTATTTCATGAAGATATTGTCTATTGATACCTCCAATTATCCGCTCGGAATTGCGTTGATTGAAGAGGGGAAAGTGATTGGTGAGTATATCACTAATTTCAAGAAGAATCATTCTGTAAGAGCGATGCCGGCTGTTGAGCAGCTTTTGAAAGATTGTGAGACGGAGCCGAAAGAGCTTATGAAGATCGTGGTGGCAAATGGCCCTGGTTCATATACAGGTGTCCGTATTGGGGTGACTATGGCAAAGACGCTTGCCTGGTCGCTCAATATTCCGTTGATCCCTGTTTCCAGTTTGGCGGTACTCGCTTCTTCCGGACGTTATTTCAACGGATATATTTCACCTATCTTTGATGCGAGAAGAGGGCAGGTTTATACAGGCTTATATAAGTGGGATGGAGATGTGATCAATCAGATTGAAGAAGACCGGAACCTCTTACTGGCAGACTGGGCGGAAAAGCTGAAAGAGTATGACAGGGAGATTTTATTTGTCGGTAACGATGTAAGCATTCATGAGGCAGTGATAAAAGAAGTGCTGGGAGCTCAGGCGAAGATTGCTCCTTATGTGAGCCATAATCCGAGGCCATCCGAGCTTGCTTTTATAGGCTCTCAATTAGAAGAAAAGACGGCTCACGAAGTCGTTCCTAATTATATTCGGATGGCGGAGGCTGAAGTGAAGTGGCTGGAGTCTCAAAAAAACTCTTAATTGAGAAAAAGGATCGTTAAGAAAAATGGATATTCGGTTTATGACGGTTGATGATTTAGATGCTGTGATGGAGATTGAGCATAGTTCGTTCAGTATCCCATGGAGTCGAGAGGCTTTTTATAACGAGATTGAACAGAATCATTTGTCCACGTATCTTGTTGTGGAAGACGGGGAACATATAGCCGGATATTGCGGTGTCTGGCTCGTTGTGGACGAAGCGCATATCACCAACGTTGCAGTGCTCCCTGATTATAGGGGGCAGGGTCTTGGTGAAGCCCTCATGCAAAGAATCATGGACATTTCGAAAGAAGTCGGTGCACGTTTGATGACGCTTGAAGTCAGAGTGAGCAATGAAGCTGCAAAAGGGTTATATAGAAAGATGGGTTTTCAGGACGGCGGAATCCGGAAGCGGTATTATTCCGATAATCAAGAAGATGCTTTAGTAATGTGGGTGAATTTATGACAAAAGATACGTATGTGTTAGGAATAGAGACAAGCTGTGATGAAACAGCTGTCGCCATTATAAAAAATGGGACGGAAATCGTGACAAATATCGTTTCTTCCCAAATCGAAAGCCATAAACGTTTTGGCGGGGTGGTTCCGGAAATTGCTTCCCGTCACCACGTCGAGCAAGTGACATTCGTTTTAGAAGAGGCACTGAAGCAGGCAGACATGACAATGGAAGAGATCGATTGCATTGCCGTTACAGAAGGGCCTGGTTTGGTCGGAGCACTGCTGATTGGTGTCAATGCTGCCAAAGCTCTGGCGTTTGCTCATAACAAGCCGTTGGTAGGTGTCCATCATATAGCTGGACATATCTATGCAAACCGGTTAGTGAAAGAAATGAAATTTCCTCTGCTCTCCCTGGTCGTTTCGGGGGGGCACACGGAGATTGTGCTTATGAAAGGGCATGGCTCATTTGAAGTAATCGGTGAAACGAGAGATGATGCCGCGGGTGAAGCGTATGACAAGGTAGCCAGAACGCTGAATCTTCCTTACCCGGGCGGCCCTCATATCGATCGGCTGGCGCAGGAAGGGGAAACGAATCTGGATCTCCCAAGGGCTTGGCTGGAAGAAGGCTCATATGATTTCAGTTTCAGCGGTTTGAAATCAGCAGTTATCAACACGCTGCACAACGCCAAGCAGAAAGGCAAGACCATTTATCCACAAGACCTTGCCGCAAGCTTCCAGGCGAGTGTGATTGATGTACTGGTAACCAAAACAGTGAAAGCGGTAAAGGAGTATAATGTAGAACAATTGTTATTGGCTGGAGGAGTAGCTGCCAATAAAGGACTGCGTGCTGCATTAGAAGAGGCGTTTACAGAACTGGACACAGAACTTATTATCCCTCCATTATCCTTATGCACCGACAATGCGGCGATGATCGCAGCAGCAGGGACAATTCTTTTCGAACAAGGTAAAAGAGGGAACATGACAATGAACGCCAATCCCGGATTGGATATAGAGAATTTTTGATTATAAAAAGCTTCGAGGAGGGTAATTTTGAACCTTTTCGAAGCTTTTTTATTAGTAGAACATATGTTTTTATCAACAGACTGTGGATAAGTTGTTAATAACTTAAGGATAAATGTGAACACCCTGTGAAAAAGATATGGGTAAATAAGCGGGTGGATGTGCATAACTCCCACTCATCTTGTGGATAATGTGGAAAACTTCTATGGATAACGGATATTCAACATCCGCCCTGTGGATAATGATGTGGAACAAAAAAAGGTTTGAGTAACACGGTGTTACTCAAACCTGTGGATTACTGTTCTTCTTGGAGAATCTCTTCTAATTCTGTCCATTCTTCTAACAATTCATCAAGTTCTTCTTTGGAAGCATTCAGTTTGTTATTGATATCTTGGACTTTTTCGTGATCCTGAAAGATATTGGGGTCACAAAGCAGTTCTTCCTGTTCTTCGATGACCGCTTCGAGTATCTCCATTTGAGCTTCAATATCTTCCACTCTTCTTTTTCGCTGCCGTTCAAGCTTTTTCGCTTCTTTATCGATTTTGTGACTTTGTTTCTGCTGAGTGGACGAGGCGGCAGCAGGCTGCCCCTTTTCGGTAAGCTCAAGTGCAGCCAGTTCTTCCTGTTCTTGCAGCTTCTCCATATAATAATTATAATCGCCGAGGTATTCGGTCGAACCGTTTTTAGAGAGTTCAAGCACCTTGGTCGCAATTCTGTTAATGAAATAACGATCGTGAGACACAAACAGAATGGTGCCTGGATAATCGATGAGTGCATTTTCCAGCACTTCCTTACTGTCGAGATCCAAGTGGTTCGTCGGCTCATCGAGTATGAGGACATTCCCTTTTTCCATCATCATTTTTGAAAGGGCAAGACGCGCTTTTTCTCCTCCGCTCAGTGTAGAAACGGGCTTTAAGACATCTTCCCCGGAAAACAGGAAGTTCCCGAGAACGGTTCTGATATCTTTCTCGTTTCTCAGCGGATATTCGTCCCATAGTTCATTGAGCACGGCTTTGTTTGAGGAAAGCTCAGCCTGTTCCTGGTCGTAGTAGCTGATCGAGACATTCGATCCGAATTTATAATCTCCTGAGAGAGGAGCAAGCTTATTCACCAGTGTCTTAAGCAGAGTCGACTTTCCGATTCCATTTGGACCTACCAGAGCAATGCTGTCGCCTTTTTTTACGGAGAAATCAATGTGTCGGGAGATTTCTTCAACATTATCGTACCCAATCGAAAGATCATTTACTTTCAGGACATCATTTCCGCTTTGACGGTCGATCTGGAAAGAGAAGGTGGCTGATTTCTCATCACCTGACGGCCTGTCCATCAGATCCATGCGTTCGAGCTTTTTGCGCCTGCTCTGGGCCATCTTCGTTGTAGATGCACGGGCGATGTTCCGTTGGATGAAATCTTCAAGCTTGGCCACTTCCTGCTGCTGGCGTTCAAACAGCTTCAGATCCTTTTCATAATCTTCAGCTTTTTGCTGCAAGTATTTGCTGTAGTTGCCGAGGAACTTTTTGCTTCGTTTTCGGGAGATTTCATATACCTGGTTGACGACATTATCCAGGAAGTAACGGTCATGGGAAACGATCAGGACGGCTCCTTCATAGCTTTGTAAATACGTTTCGAGCCAGGATAAGGTGGCGATGTCCAGATGGTTGGTAGGTTCATCAAGAATGAGAATATCAGGATTTGTCAATAACAGTTTACCGAGTGCAAGACGGGTCTTCTGTCCTCCGCTCAACGTGGAAATTTTCGTTTCGTAGTCGAAATCCGCGAAGTTCAGTCCGTGCAGGACAGAGCGGATATCCGCTTCGTACTGATAACCGCCAGACTCTTTGAAAGAAACCTGAAGCTCATCGTATTCCTTTAACACGCGCTGGTAAAGTTCTTCATTTTCGTAGACAGAGGGATCGGCCATCTGTTTTTCCAATGCACGCAGCTGCTTTTCCTGAGCTATCAGGTCTTCGAAAACGGTCAGCATTTCTGCCCATATGGAAAGGCCGGATTCGAGTCCCGTGTTTTGGGCAAGGTACCCGATCGTGACTCCTTTTGGTTTCGTGATTTCGCCGGCATCATAAGATAAGTGGCCGGCAATTATTTTTAACAGAGTCGATTTTCCTGCGCCGTTTCGGCCAACGAGCGCTACCCGATCTCTCGTCTGTATTTCAAGTTTGATATTCGAAAGGATGGTTTCTGCACCAAAGTTTTTGATCAGTTGATTCACTTGTAGTAGAATCATGCGTTTCACCTCTATTTCATAGTGCTAGTGTACCGTATTTGAGAGGAAAACGGCAATCATACATATCGATGAATGACTGTTAATCTTCATACATATAGGATAGAATATAGTGTATGATGGGTAGGAGAGCCTGAAAAAATGTTTTTCTGTTCATTTTGGAAGCGTTGTCAGACGGTCCAAAGTAACAGGCTTTGAATAGATGTGGGGGAATGCAATATGAACCAGGATACAACGAAAATTCCACAGGCAACGGCTAAGCGGCTGCCGCTTTATTACCGTTTTATCAAGAATTTATACTCATCCGGCAAACAGAGGGTTTCATCCAAGGAACTAAGTGAAGCGGTGAAGGTGGATTCTGCCACCATCCGCCGGGACTTTTCCTATTTTGGTGCGTTAGGTAAAAAAGGGTATGGATATAATGTTAACTATCTACTCTCTTTTTTCAGAAAGACGCTCGATCAGGATGCACTGACTAAGGTTGTACTGATCGGAGTCGGGAACCTGGGTACGGCTTTTCTTAATTATAATTTTATTAAAAATAATAATACTAAGATAGAAATGGCCTTTGAGGTCGATGAGTCAAAAGTGGGAACCCAGGTGGGAGAAGTACCGGTATTTCATTTGGATGATCTGGAAGAAAAATTGGAGAATCAGAATATTGAAGTGGCAATCCTGACTGTGCCGGCATCTTCTGCTCAGAATATCACAGACAGACTGGTCTCTTCAAAAATCAAGGGTATCCTTAACTTTACGCCTGCAAGGCTGACGGTACCGGATCATATCCGGGTCCATCATATTGATCTGGCTGTAGAGCTGCAATCGTTGGTTTACTTCTTGAAGCATTATTCTGAGGAAGACACGGAAATGTCACAAGATGGAATCATATCGGAATAGCCATTTTACATGAATTGCGATATGATAGAGATGTAAAAAGAGGAGGTGTCTCATTATGCCAGGTCCAGGTAGCCTCGTATTAATCGCTATTGTTGCTTTACTGATTTTTGGTCCTAAGAAATTACCGGAATTAGGGAAAGCATTCGGAAATACTTTACGTGAATTTAAAAATGCAACAAAAGGCTTAGCAGATGATGACGATAAATCAAAAGATGCCAAGTAATAGAGTAGGATGAACGCCATGAGTCAAAGTCAGAAAGACATGACATTGTATGAGCATATAGGAGAATTACAAAAACGACTCATGATTGCAGTCGTTTTCTTCTTGTTGGCGGTCATAGCGGGTTTTTTTCTCGCCGGTCCGCTGATCACGTATTTACAGCATGCCGATGAGGCGAAGAACATGACCATGAATGCCTTCAGGGTGACAGACCCCCTGAAGATTTACATGGAGATGATTATCTTCGTCGCTGTAATCATTACTTCGCCGGTCATCCTCTATCAGGTATGGTCGTTTGTATCACCTGGTCTTTATGAAAGAGAGAGGAAGGTTACACTCAGTTACATACCTGTGTCCGTTCTTCTATTTCTTGGAGGCTTGTCCTTCTCATACTTCATTCTGTTTCCATATGTAGTGAAGTTCATGATGGGACTGTCGGAGAATCTTGAAATCCAGCAGGTCATCGGTATCAATGAGTACTTCCATTTCTTATTTCAAATAACGATCCCGTTCGGTTTTTTATTCCAGCTTCCCGTGGCGATGCTGTTCCTGACGCGTCTGGGGATCGTCACACCAATGGTGATGGCACAAGCAAGGAAAGTCTCTTACTTTGTCCTCTTCATCATTGCCGCTTTCATCACTCCTCCGGATATCATATCCCATTTGATGGTGACAGTGCCTCTATTCATCCTGTATGAAATCAGTATCTGGATTTCAAAGATTGGATATAAAAAGGTACTTGAAGCGGAACAGAAGCTTGAGATGGAACAATACGAAGAAGATAAAAATAAGGATTGATCCCAATGGGACCAATCCTTATTTTTTGTTCTTGAGCTGTTTTCTGATTTTGAAGTGAATCATGACCATTCTGAGCCCCGAACCGAAGTCAAGGGTGGCCAGAAAGACAAGTATATAGGTGAAAAATCCCCAACCATCATCTCTTACATTCTGAATTGCAAAGTATGTGAAAAGTATTCCCAGCAGGAGATAGATCACACCCGAGAATAACGGTGATCTTCTCATAAAAATAATCCTCCAATAAATCCTTGAATTTTTTCAGCTTCATTCATGATCTTTTGAATATCGTCCTTATAGATAGATTGGATTAGAACGACAGATGTATTCATCGCAACATGAGCAAAAATTGGCACGAGTATTCTCTTCGTTCTTACATATAAGAAAGCGAAGGTAAAGCCCATCGCAGAATACAGAATGACATGCTCCGGCTCAAAGTGGGCAAGCGCGAATATAATGGAACTTACCAGCGCCGCAAAGAAGAAATTCATCTTCTCATAAAGGACGCCGAAGATGATCTTACGGAACACGATCTCTTCTAAAATCGGACCGATCACGGCTGCCACAAGCATTGTCACTGGCACCTTTTCGATGATCCCGATGATCATCTGGGTATTCTCGGATCCCATTTCAATCCCGATGGCATATTCAATTTGGATGGCAATGGACTGAGCGAAGAAGGCGATGAAAATCCCTGCAACGGCCCAACCGATCGAACTTCCTGAATTGAGAGGGGCACTGCGCTCAAGCCGCGTACTTGTTTCACTTTTTCGAAGGATGGCCCATACAACAATCAGTGCCAGGGAAAAGCTGATAATCAGCCAATAACCGGGAACAAGCTGCTTGACCTGTTCTGCAGGCTGACCCATCACATCCGTCCCGATTTTATAAAGAAGCGGGACCCCGACAATACTTGAAAGCTGCATGACAATATATGCAATCAATATATATCCAAAATGTTTTTTCAACGTTTCGTCTCCTTTAATCGTCATCTTGTTCAATTCTACTAATAATCGCTCAACTCTTCAAATAGTAGCCTTTGGTGCGGGAAGGGTAGAAATCCGGAATACAAAGACAAAACCGGACATAGGATAGAGAGGTGTGAAAAAAGGGGGAAAATGACGAAAAAATTTTAAGCAGGACACTTGCAAAATGAAAACGAATTAATTAATATAATAATTGTGTTAGCACTCACGACAAACGAGTGCTAATAAAAAATACTTACATATTTTCAAGGAGGTTGTTTCACTTGTTAAAACCACTAGGTGATCGCGTCGTTATCGAGCTAGTTGAGTCAGAAGAAAAAACAGCAAGCGGTATTGTGCTGCCGGATTCCGCAAAGGAAAAGCCGCAGGAAGGTAAGATTGTTGCTGTAGGTACAGGTCGCGTTCTTGACAGCGGTGAGCGCGTAGCTCTTGAAGTGTCTGTCGGCGATCGAATCATCTTCTCTAAATATGCAGGTACAGAAGTGAAATACCAAGGCACAGAATATCTGATCCTTCGTGACAGCGACATTCTGGCTGTTGTAGGCGAATAATCAACCAATCAAATATAAAACATTACTTTAAACAATAAGAGGAGGACTTTGAATATGGCTAAGGATATTAAATTTAGCGAAGAAGCACGCCGTTCCATGCTTCGTGGGGTAGATCAATTAGCAAACGCAGTTAAAGTAACTCTTGGACCAAAAGGACGTAACGTGGTACTCGAGAAGAAATACGGTTCACCACTTATCACAAATGATGGTGTGACGATTGCTAAAGAAATCGAACTTGAAGATGCATTCGAAAACATGGGTGCAAAGCTTGTAGCTGAAGTAGCAAGCAAAACAAACGAAATTGCCGGTGACGGTACAACAACTGCAACGGTCCTTGCACAGGCGATGATCCGTGAAGGTCTTAAAAACGTAACAGCCGGGGCTAATCCTGTAGGCGTACGTAAAGGAATCGAAAAAGCGGTTCAAACTGCAGTGGAAGAATTAAAAGCTATCTCCAAGCCGATCGAAGGCAAAGATTCAATCGCGCAGGTTGCTGCAATTTCAGCTGCTGACGAAGAAGTCGGTCAATTGATCGCAGAAGCAATGGAGCGCGTTGGAAACGACGGCGTCATCACAATCGAAGAGTCCAAAGGATTCACGACTGAGCTTGACGTAGTGGAAGGTATGCAATTCGACCGTGGATATGCTTCTCCATACATGGTAACTGACTCTGACAAGATGGAAGCGGTTCTTGAGAATCCATACATCTTGATCACGGACAAAAAAATCGGCAACATCCAGGAAGTACTTCCTGTTCTTGAGCAAGTGGTACAACAAGGCAAGCCGTTATTGATCGTTGCTGAAGATGTTGAAGGTGAAGCACTTGCTACATTAGTAGTGAACAAACTTCGCGGCACATTCAATGCAGTGGCTGTCAAAGCTCCTGGATTCGGTGACCGCCGTAAAGCAATGCTTGAAGACCTTGCCATCCTAACTGGCGGTGAAGTGATCACGGAAGATTTAGGTTTAGACCTTAAATCTGCAAACGTCACTCAACTGGGCCGTGCAGCGAAAGTTGTCGTAACAAAAGAAAACACAACAGTAGTAGAAGGCTCTGGAGATCCACAAAAGATTGCAGGACGCGTGAATCAAATCCGTGTTCAACACGAAGAGTCTACTTCTGAATTCGATAAAGAAAAATTACAAGAGCGCCTTGCCAAGCTTGCAGGCGGTGTAGCAGTCGTGAAAGTCGGTGCTGCAACTGAAACTGAGCTTAAAGAGCGTAAACTTCGCATCGAAGACGCCTTGAACTCTACTCGCGCAGCGGTGGAAGAAGGGATCGTTTCCGGTGGTGGTACTGCCCTTGTGAACGTATACAACAAAGTCGCTTCAATCGAAGCAGACGCAGACGTAGCAACTGGTATCAACATCGTGCTTCGCGCACTTGAAGAGCCAATCCGTCAAATCGCTCACAACGCTGGACTAGAAGGTTCTATCATCGTAGAGCGCCTGAAGAAAGAACAAGTGGGTGTAGGATTCAACGCAGCAACTGGCGAGTGGGTTAACATGATTGAAAAAGGTATCGTTGACCCAACTAAAGTAACTCGTTCCGCACTTCAAAACGCAGCATCCGTTGCAGCAATGTTCTTAACTACTGAAGCAGTAGTTGCAGACATTCCTGAAGAAAACGCTGGCGGCGGCATGCCTGACATGGGCGGTATGGGTGGAATGGGCGGCATGATGTAATAACGCCCAAAACCTTACTGTGAAAAGGTTCGAGGCTTTGTTAAAAATGACATACTGCTTGTCATTTGAAGAAACAAACCCCTATATATGTTATTTACCTCCCAAAAGTTCTCTGAGCTTCTGGGAGGTTTTTACTTTATTTAGAGGACTTTTTATTCGTAAACATCTTTAAGCTCCTCTAAAATAACTATTTTCAAAAAATACTACTTTATCGGCAGCGTGTCATCCAAGTGAATATTTGGTTATGGAACTTTGTACTGCATTAATAATCTTTGACAACCCCTGTACAAAATGCTACCATTGCATTTAAATTCAAAACATTAAAAATTTTAATACTCTTATGAAGAGAGGCGGAGGGACTGGCCCTATGAAGCCCGGCAACCATTTAACAACTGTGTTAAAAAGGTGCTAATTCCAGCAAGGCATATTGCTTTGGCAAATGAGAGGGATGAAAAAGGATTCGCCAGCCTCTCTATGTTCTACTAGAGAGGCTGTTTATGTTTATAAAATAAAAATTGTTTTGCTAAAACTTCATATCAAAAGCTTCAGGTGCTGTGTGGATCATCTACGCGGCTTAAAAGGGAAGACCGGTGAAAAGCCGGCACGGTCCCGCCACTGTATTGGGGAGCAACTTATCGAGTAGCCACTGTTTTATAGGGAATGGGAAGGGATAAGAAGCAATGAACCTAAGTCAGGAAACCTGCCTGTTGTATGCGCTAGTACTCTACGGGGATATAGGGGAGGTGAGAAATACGTGCTCAGTAAACCAGAAGGTTCGAACTCTAGTTAATTATACGTATCAATCTCTCTTTTCTTTTTTTGAAAAGGGAGATTTTTTAGGTTCGAAACTAAGATTTGTATGGAAAAGGAGAGGTAACCCATTATGGAAAAAGTGATAAGCTCGAATGTAGGATACCCAAGAATTGGGGAAAAACGTGAATGGAAACAAGCCCTGGAACAGTTTTGGGCAGGAAAGTTAGAAAAAGAGGCATTCTTAAAGCAAATAGAAGAGATTCGCCTGCAGCATCTTAAAAAGCAGAAGGAGCACGGAATTGATTTAATTCCTGTCGGGGACTTTAGCTTGTATGATCATGTCCTGGATACGGCTGTTATGTTCGGTTTAGTACCGAAACGTTTTAACTACAGCGGCGGGAAGGTGTCGCTTGAAACCTATTTTGATATCGCTCGAGGAACGAAAGAGGCGGTGGCTGCTGAAATGACAAAGTGGTTTAACACAAACTACCACTATATCGTTCCAGAGCTCAATGAAACAGTACCTGCTCTTGTGGAAAATCGTCCGCTTCAATTTTTTCAAGAGGCGAAGCAAAAACTTGGTATTCATGGTAAACCAATTATTTTAGGTCCGATTACATTCGTAAAGTTATCAAAAGGATATGATAAAAGTGACTTTAAAGCAGTTGTCGAGCAATTTGTCCCGCTTTATGCGGAAATTTTACGTGAACTAGAGACAGAGGGAGTGGAATGGGTTCAAATAGATGAACCAATCTTAGCAACTACTATTCCAAGAGATGAGCTTTCTTTAGTTAACGAAGTCTATCAGGCATTACATGATGCAGCACCAAACGTTAAGGTGATAGTGCAAACTTATTTTGATAGTATTGAGCATTACAAAGAGGTCGTATCACTTCCTGTTCAGGGAATTGGTCTTGATTTTGTCCATGATAACGGTCAGAATCTTGCAGCATTGAAAAAGTATGGTTTTCCCAAGAATAAGGGACTTGCAGCTGGAGTTATTGACGGACGAAACATTTGGCGTGCCGATCTCGAAGGAACAATGTCACTTCTAAGCGAAATTGAAGAGGTTGTTTCAAAAACAAGACTAATTGTTCAGCCATCATCAAGCCTATTGCATGTTCCTGTGACAGTAAAAAATGAAGAATTGCTCGATGAGATTCTAAGAAATGCACTGGCATTTGCCGATGAAAAATTAGAAGAAATTAGTACACTTACAAATGGCATGAACAATGGAAAACGAGTGATACAAAAAGAAATCGATGAAACCACAAAAGCAATTCATGAAATAAACCAATCATCGATTCGAAATAATACGCAAGTTCGAGAAGCCATTCGCAGCTTACAGAAGGATCAAGCAGAGCGGAAGGCGCCATATACAGTACGAAGAGGGCTTCAAGAAAAGGCTTTCCAATTACCATTATTGCCTACGACAACTATTGGCAGCTTCCCACAAACGAAAGAAGTAAGAAAACAGCGGTTAAAATGGCGGAAGGGCGAATTAACTGACAATGAATATGAAGTCTATATTAAGGCAGAAATAAAAAAGTGGATCGATATTCAAGAAGATCTTGGTTTGGATGTGTTCGTACATGGGGAATTTGAACGGACAGATATGGTTGAATACTTTGGAGAAAAATTAGCCGGCTTTCGATTTACAAAATACGGCTGGGTTCAGTCATATGGTTCCAGATGTGTGAAGCCTCCGCTAATTTATGGTGATGTTGCTTTTAAGAAACCAATGACAGTTGCAGAAACTGTATATGCCCAATCATTAACAAACAAACCGGTAAAAGGAATGTTGACAGGTCCGACTACGATTTTAAATTGGTCATTTGTCCGTAATGATATTTCACGCTACGAGGTGGCAAGACAAATTGCACTTTCGCTTCGAAAAGAGGTGGAAGCACTAGAGGAAAATGGAATCCGCATGATTCAAGTGGATGAGCCGGCCATTCGGGAAGGGCTGCCGTTAAAACGTGAAAAATGGGCAGGCTATCTGGATGCGGCGGTTTATACATTTAAATTGGCAACATCCTCTGTTCAAAATGAGACCCAAATCCATACCCATATGTGTTATTCAGACTTTAAGAATATTATTCATGCAATTAAAGCACTCGATGCGGATGTTATTTCTATTGAAACATCAAGAAGCCACGGGGAGTTAATTCATGCCTTTGAAGATAATACGTATGATAAGGGAATCGGTCTTGGTGTATACGATATTCACAGTCCGCGGGTACCATTACTAGAAGAGTTGACCAGAAATATTCATCGTGCGCTTCAAGTACTTGATCCAAAGCTATTCTGGATTAATCCCGATTGTGGCTTAAAAACCAGGGGTATGGAGGAAACTGTTGCAGCACTTCAGGTGATGGTGAAAGCGGCAGAACAAACGAGAGAAGAGCTGCTCGTGAAATAAGGAACAAAGTAAGTCTGATAAAGATGAATGTAAAAAAAGCACCTGACTCCTGACACGTTACTGCATTAACGTAATCGGGAAGAAGGTGCTTTTTCCTTACTATAAAAGGTGATATAATTCAGGAGCCTCTACTGTTTTAATAAATATTTTCACCATGAATAGGCAAGTCCTGTGCTAATGATAGACCCCGTTCTCCTCCTCATAACGTATTCATCAATACGTTGATGAAATGCCATCAACAACATAAAATACTTGCTTCAAATAAAAAGAGAGCCACTCCAGCTCTCCTAAATCCTTCACAAAATCAACGACTCATTAAACTTCTTCAACAACTTCCCAAAAACTTCACGTTCTTCGTCCGGCCATTCCTCTATGATCTCCGATAACCTCTTTAAACGCGCTTCCATATGTTCTTTAAAGACACTTTTCCCTAGTTCTGTGATGTCCAGTTTATAGGATCTCCCGTCCAAAGGGTCAGGAATACGGTACAAGAAACCTTTCTGTTCGAGGGAGGCTGCCTGTCTGCTGATGGTGGAAATGTCGAGCATGAATTCTTCTGCCAGCAGTTTCACGCCTGCTGCTCCTTTATTGGCGATTCGTCGCAGCAATAAATATGCGGAGCGGTCGAGGCTGCCCAGTTTTTTGTTGGAAGAGAGATTGGTTGCCCGGCGGATGAGGATGGCGAGCTCCAATTCAATCATTTCTAAATGGTTTTCATTCATACGATAACCCCGCAATACGAACAAGTATATCTTCTATGATACCACATAAAAAGATCGAAGGTTATTGACTCGGCGTAATTTAGTTGTATAATACAATTATAAACTTTCATCATACAACTAAGTTAGAAAAGTTTAAATATATATAGAAGAAAAGGAGAATATGCATGTCATCTATTCAACCATCTGTCCCGCCTTCAATAGACCCGGCCGATGTAGAAAAAAAAGGGATCCTGGCACAGCCGAAAGCGGTCTGGGCTGTTTTTTTTGCGTGTATTATCGCGTTTATGGGTCTTGGGTTGGTGGATCCGATTCTGCCGGCAATCGCGAGTCAGCTGGATGCCTCCCAAAGCCAGGTCACGCTGCTTTTCACAAGCTATAATGCCGTGATGGCGGTTGCGATGCTCATTACAGGAATGCTTTCATCTAGAATTGGGGTGAAAGGCACGCTTCTTTCGGGTATCGTCATCATTGCCCTATTTTCAGCACTAGGAGGGTTATCGAACGATATTTGGACACTCGTCGGACTCCGGGGAGGCTGGGGGCTGGGAAATGCGTTGTTCGTTGCCACTGCTTTAGCGGCGATCGTGTCGCTTTCAAACAGCGGAGCCGCCAAAGCGATCATTCTTTATGAAGCGGCGATCGGTCTTGGGATTTCCGTCGGTCCGCTTCTTGGCGGCTGGCTTGGTGCTATGTCGTGGAGAGGCCCATTTCTCGGAGTTGCGACACTCATGGTCATTGCCTTTATCGGGCTGACCATCTTCATGCCGAAAGCAGAGAAGTCTGCACGGGTTGAGAAGAAAACAACATTTGCTGATCCTTTTCGAGCGTTGAAGCACCGCTCATTATTCGTGTTTGGTGTTGCTGCAGCACTATATAACTTTGGTTTCTTTACGCTTCTTGCTTATGCTCCTTTTGTGATGGGGCTTGATGAACACGGACTGGGTTATGTATTTCTTGGCTGGGGCGTGCTGCTGGCCGCCACTTCTGTGTTCATGGCGCCAAAGCTGCAGCAATGGTTCGGGACCATCAAGTCGATGTGTGCCATGCTCACACTATTCGCCATGCTCCTGCTGGCGATGGGCCTCTGGACATCTGTGCAGTGGGTGGTCATTGCAGCCGTGATTCTGGCGGGTGCATTCCTGGGTAACAACAATACCCTGATTACTACAGCCGTCATGAACGCGGCTCCTGTCGAACGTTCGACAGCCTCGGCAGCCTACAGCTTTCTCCGTTTCTTGGGAGGGGCGATTGCTCCTTTCACTGCGGGGAAACTTGCTGAGATCTACAATCCTAGCCTGCCGTTTATAGTCGGTGCGGGATTTGTCTTTCTATCTGTCATCTTCATCCTTATGAACAAGGAGCACCTAAAGCATGTCGATCATGCAGGAGCCGGACATTAGAATATTGCAGCGTCTCAGAAAAAAAGGTCTCTCATCTTTCACAGGTGAGAGACCTTTTTTGTGCCTCCTTTTGCAGTCCATGCATCCAATTCTCACGTTCAAGGGACAAACATCCTATCTATTATTTTCAGCTCACATAGAATAGATTGAATGGTTCTATTTAATAGAGTCATTAAATTTACATGAAGGCAGGTGAATAGTATGACAGACCACTATAAAAAGTGTAAACGAAAGGTGAAAAAAGGATCTGCTTTCAGAGCATTTTCCACTGAAAGTCAGGTTGTGCCGGCAGATACGTCTGTGAAGTTATTCTTTAAAGAGGAAGAGTTTGACCTCGGACGTGAATATGACCGCTGTGACTCGATTTTTATCCCGCGGAAGAAAGGCATTTATTTAGTGACCGGGACCGTGGGTTTCATACCCGACAGCTTCGAAGAGAATTACCGGACAAGAATCGAAATAAGAATAAACGGCAATCCGTTTGAGGCGGCAGATAATGACTTCTGGGGAACGGGCGTCCCGTTCACAAATGGAGTGCAGGTGACAGCCATTTTGAAGCTTAATGCCGGTGATGAAGTTGAAATTTATACGGAAAGCTCTATTCCGGGCGTTACCGCAATCTCCCAGCCTGGTTTTAACGTTACTGCTTTTGCAGCATCGATTCTGGAACGTATAAACTAAAGCGCCCCTTCATGGAAACTTTATATTGAAGAGCTTACCCGATAAGCTCTTCTTTTTTAAAGGGGGGATGTGAAGTCCTGAATCAAAAGCATGCTCAGGTAATAATTTTTCCAGAAAATTCATCTTGTGTAGGTTTATAATAATAGTCAGAATGGGAAAAAAGCATCAGGAACCAAAATTTGTCTGAACCGTACATATGTGAGGATGAAGAAATTAAATAACCTGGAGGAGAATGTCATGAATCGTAGAAATCCCTTAGCGATGTTGCTGTTATGTATAATATCCAGTCTCATGCTTCTTTCTGCTTGCAGCAGCTCGGCCGATACGCAAGCCGGGAAAGAGGAAGAGAAGAAAGAACATAAATATGAAAAACTCGTAAAGGAAAAAAATAAAGAATTGGAGCTTGAACCAATTGAACTGACTTCATATAGTGATGAAATCGGGATGACGCTTTCGGGACCCGAACATAAAGAATTTGCCGCTAACGGAAACGTCGTCGTGGAAGGCGAGATCGAGAAGCACACCGGTTTGAAGTCGGACTATGCCTGGATCAAAGTCCGCTCTACGGGGGAAGGACCGGCAGGCGATCAACTCGAATATTACACTCCGATCGAGGACGGGAAGTTCAAGCAGACAATTCACTTCTTCAATGGCGAGGGAGAATACAGCGTGAAAGTCCAGCTGCCGAGTAAAGATCAGGAGAATTACTTTTATGATACGGCAGCATTCACTGTCCACAATGTAAATCCCGAGATGAAACGGGATGTGACGTATACTCCTTTCGGCCGTGATGCCGGACTGAATGTAAGTCTTGATTCAAGTTTCACTAAGGAAAATGAGGTATTTGCGCTTCAAGGTAAAGCAGGCGAACTGACAGAAGAAGATACCATTATGCTGAAGTTAAGAAAGGATACTGACACATGGACTCATGTCATCTCTGTAAAAGATGGTAGATTCTCTTATGATGTCCCTTTATTTTATGGGAAAGGGGTTCATGAACTTGAAGTGCTCGTCCCAGATGAGGAGCGCGAGAATTACTATCAGACTGCTACGACTATATTAATAGATAACGAGTCCAGTCGAACGATGAGTCCGATTGAATACTCAGACACGTACATGGAGCGAGGGGTCACATTAGAAACACCGCTATACGGCGGGGATGAATCAGAAGGTTTGTACACGGTGAAAGGCAGCATTGACCCTAAGGCTGAGTTCGGACCCCAAACCGACCATATCTATATCACCACGAAAAAAGGCGAGGATGAAGCACTAGACGTCATTCCAGTTGAAGACTTCACATTCGATGACTCCTTTTATCTCCGCTTTGGTCCGGGCACGTATGAGGTGACGTTGAGTGTACCGGAGATCAAAGAAGAAAACAGCGACTCTTTCAGATTCTATGGATTTGCCAAGTTCGAGGTCGAGTCAACAGGTGAGGACAAACGGGATCTGCTTCCTTCAAGAGGAGTAGAGTCCGACGATCCAAAGATCAAAGAATTGGCACAGAAGCTGACAGAAGGCAAGAAGGCCGATCGCGACAAAGTTAAAGCAATCTACGATTACACAGCCAAAAATGTCACCTATGATGTTGAGAAACTGGAGGACGAAGAATTCGAATGGGATGACAGTGCATTGAAGACACTCGAAGAGAAAACAGGCGTATGCCAGGACTATGCCTACCTTGCGATTGCCCTCTTGAGAGCGAGCGACATTGAAGCACGATTTGTAGAAGGGATGGCAAGCGGGGGGTGGTGGCCGCAAAGGCATGCCTGGGTTGAAGCAAATGTGGATGGCGAATGGCTGACCATGGATCCCACATGGGGTTCAGGCTATATTAAGGATGACAAATTTGTAGCGGATTTCAACGAGAAGTATTTTGACCCGGATAAGGCCGAATTTGAAAAGACACATACCCGCACAGGGGTATCGTACTGATTCTGCTTTTAATAAGTTCTTTGTAATGTAATAAAAAATGAAGTTGGGACAAAAGTATTTTAGTCTAAGTGAAACCCGAACTATTTTGCATACTAACAGGCAAATTAGTCCGGGTTTTTACTTTGTTCAATGTAACTTTAAGGTTTTAGCACTTTCCAGCGGTTGATTGGAGTGCAAGACGAAAACTCCTGCCGAGGAGGCTCACGGGCTAGCCGCGGAAAGCGAAGTCTTGCACGGAAATCATTAGCGGTATTAAGAACATACACTGAAATTGTTCACCTTTATGTCGTGGTTTTATTTATTTTTGACCCATCCTCTTTTTTTATTTCTTCAGTAAATCGCGGATCTCCATCAAAAGTTCGATTTTGGGGTCAACCACGGGGGCTTTTTCAGCAATCTCTTCTTTTCGTTTCAACCGATTGAATGCCTGGATAAATACGAAGAGGGATAGGGCGATGATAAAGAAATCGACAATCGATTGAATGAATAGCCCATATTCAATCAATGCATCCCCAACCGAAACCGTTAAATGTTCGAATCTGATGCCTCCAAGAATTGTACCCACCAGCGGCATGATTATGTAGTCCACTAAGGCGGATACGATCTTCCCGAAGGCAGCGGCAATGACCACTGCAACGGCTAAATCGATCACATTTCCTTTCAGGGCAAACTTCTTGAATTCTTTCAACATATGGGACAACTCCTTTTTAAAGAGATTAGCGATACTTAAGTATTCCTATCTTGCCCCAATTAGAAGTTCACAAGACCGCGAAATACTAGATCTATGATAAAGTAGAAGAAAATAGGAGAGGAAAGGAATATAAATGACTACAAAGCTATATTATGAGGATGCTTACATCAAAACATTTGAAACAAAGATACGTGAACAGCGACAGGATAACGACGGGCGCTGGTTTGTTCTACTCGAACAATCCGCATTCTATCCCACAGGCGGCGGTCAGCCGTTTGATGAAGGGTCGCTTAATGGAATTCAAGTCACGAATGTAGAAGAGGTAAATGGAGAAGTCCGTCACTACATAGAGAGACCAGTTGCAAATACCGCTGTAAGCATACAGGGGGAAATCTGCTGGAACAGGCGTTTTGATCACATGCAGCAGCATGCCGGTCAGCATATCCTCTCAGCTGCGTTTGCAGAAGTATGCGGATATGAAACCATCAGCTTTCATCTGGGCAAAGAGATCCTGACGATCGACCTGTCTGTAGAGAGGCTGACGGAGGAAGAAGCATCAAAGGCAGAAACTCTTGCCAATAAAATAATAGGGGAAGCGAGACCGATTCAAACGAGATGGATGACAGCCGAGGAAGCAGCGGACTATCCACTGCGCAAGCAGCCTTCCGTTTCAGAGGATATACGCCTGGTCATCATCCCGGACTTTGATTACAACGGGTGTGGAGGAACGCATCCCCGCTCAACTTCGGAAGTCGGAGCAATCAAAATCCTCGATTGGGAAAAGCATAAAAACCATATCCGGCTCCAATTTGTGTGCGGCAGCAGAGTGCTTGAACAGCTCCACGGGAAGCATAAGGTCATAAAAGAACTGACGGCCATCCTGCAGGCACCGCAAGACAAGATGGCAGAAGCCGCTCAACAGCTGATTGAAAGAATGCAATCTCAGGATAAACAGCTGGAAGAAACCAATCAGCAGCTCTTAGAATACGAAGCGGATGCATTGATAAAAGAAGCCATTCCTGCAGGAGAAGACTCGACTTTCATTTCATATGCCTATCAAAACCGCCCGATCAAGGAACTTCAAACCCTTGCACGGCTAATCGTCATTGAAAAAGAAGATGCGGTTGTCTTTTTCGTCGTCCAAAACGAAACGAAACTACAACTGGTTGGAGCGAAAGGTAAGAAAGTGAATCTCAACCTGAAAGAGGTTGCACCCAAGATTTTCTCGAAGATCAACGGAAAAGGGGGAGGCAAAGAAGACTTCATCCAGGGCGGTGGAGAAGCAGTCCTTTCCCCGGAACAATTAATCGGACATATCGAGAGTTCCATTCTATAAGCCGAGGAACAACAGAACCAATCAGCCCGCTATACTAAACAGGAAAGCTCCCCTTTCACCGAATGGGGAGCTTTTGATATGACACGGGGTATTTATTCTAATTACCGCTCACAAATAATTACAAATACCTACTAAATTTAACATTTGTAATAATTCACCTAAAACTTACCATGTTTAAAACAATTCCCAATATTGATTTATATACATAGGAACTATTGACTCGCAACTATATACCTTGTTTTCTGTCGAAAAAAACACCGCTTATAGTTCGTTAGAATCATACAAAATTCGACAATCTCCAACAGTCATTGACGTTAGTAGCATCCGATGATAATTAATATATAGGAAAAAATTATGAAGAAAATATGACAAACATGTTTCTAAACGTGAAATTGGTGGTAAATAAGAGTTGAATTAATTCCAAAATATTGAAAAGTGATATGAATGTATCATTTATGGATGTAATTGCCATCGAAATATAATCTCACTCGTAAATACAACATGAGGGAGGAGAGCTGCTTCAAGAATTGTGTCATTCAAATACTCTATTAACTGTTATTTATAGAAAGAAAGGAACATAGTGAATGCTTGAATCGAAGAGAAAAGCTATTATTTTTATTGTTTTATCCATTTTGTTAGCTGTGACGGCGGGGTTTTTAGTTTTGAAAAAAGTTCAGGCACTTAATACGAATTTGGGAACCAGCGTTAAAATATTCGTAGCGGATAAAGAGATTGCGTCACGCAGCCTTATCACGCCTGACAATGTCAAAACAGAAGAAATCCCAAAAAAATTTCTGAAAGACTATCATGTTACGGATGTTGATGACCTAGTCAATAAAGTGTCAGTTGTTCCATTGGCGACAGGAGATATGATTACTACAAACATATTAAAGCGAGCTTCCTCAGTAGTGGATGAGAACAATAGACTGATAACCTTGATGCAGAATGAACGTGTCTTCTTTGATGAACCCTTGGAAGCACTGGATCGGGTCGATATCATCGTTTCTCACCGTTTTAATGATAAAGAAGAAACAACGGTATTTATGAGAGATGTGAAAGTAGCCAGGGTTGCAAAGGACAAAGGTAAAGATTTCAAAGGGGTTCAGCTGGAAGTATCGATGGAAAAAGCACCCGAACTGATCCACATGCAAAACTATGCCGACAGCCTCAGGATCATCAAAGCGAATGTTGGTAAACAGGAAGCAACTCAAGAAGGCGAAGCAGAAAAAGCGGAAGAGACAAAGGCTGAACCTCAATCGGAAAAGAAAGAGGAACCAAAACAGGAAGCCAAGGAAGCTCAACCGAAAAAAGAAGACTCAAAAAATGAGCAGCCTGCTAAACCGGAAGAAAAACCTAAACAATAATAGACAGTTAGAGAGATAACGGAGGGGCCTTATGAGTAAGGAAAATCAGATATTCCTCATTGGAGAAGAAAACGATTTAAGCAAAAACATAATTGAACTGCTGAACACTTCTTATGAAGTGATTTATATACCTGAAGAATCCTGGTCCACAGAACTTAGAAAATATGAACCGAGTGTGGTCGTCTTTTATCAGGGAGATTCCAACCTTCCAGTAACCCTGAAGATTAAAGAACTCAGAAGAGACTTTCCGGATTCTGCTGCGATATATGTACATACAGAGCAGGATTTCGAGTTGTTAAGGGAAACTACCCGTGCTGGAGTGGAAGATTTTATCCTCATACCTGAAGAGGAACCTTCGATAAAAGAACGGATCAATTTTATTCTCCAGCATACACAGACGAAATCGGAAACTGCTGTATCATCAGGGAATTATAGAAGGGGAAAGGGTCAAATTTTTGCATTTTACAGTGGAAAAGGCGGATCAGGAAAGACTTTGCTCAGCACTGCTTTTGCCCAGACGCTGAAACTGGAGTCTACAGCACAGGTCATTCATATTGACTTTAACCTGCAATATGGCGGTTCTGAGACATATTTGGGAATAGAGAGTAACCGCTCTTTAATTGATCTTCTTCCTGTCATAAATGAAATCAATGAGCATCACTTGAAGAATATCTCCGAGATGGAAACACACTCAAAGTTAGAAGTGCTCGTCAGCCCAAGGGATGCAGAAATGGCTGAAAAAATAGACGAAGAATTTGTAATAAGGCTTTTGAGGGCATGTAAAAGAACATATGATTTTATCATCATTGATTTGCCTTCAATAATGGATGTGAAGACATACACTGCTTTGGAAGAGGCAGACCGGGTTTATTATGTAATGACTCTTGATACCCCTGCAATCAGAGTCCTCAAGCATGTTGAAGACCTTCTTAAGAGATTGGGGCCGCAGACATTGGAACAGATGGAGCTTGTTGTGAATTTTACAGGACGAGAAAACGAATTAACGAAAAAAGATATTGAGAGATTTATTGACCTGCCTGTAACTGTTGAAATCAGAAGAGATCTTAAAGGTGTACAAGCAGCTATTAATCAAGGGCAGCCGTTAAGAAAAGAAGTAAAAGAGAAGAAGTTGACGGCACCTGCAAAAGATATACAAAAGTGGGTTACTTCAATGTTGAAATAGAAAACAGAATAGAAAGAAGGAGGTGGATACATGTCACTCTTTCAAAGAAACCAGGTTAAAAAACCTGAGAAGGATTACAATTATGAGGGGAGTAGTAAGTCCTCATCAAATCCCTATATAGATGAATTGGTTGAACACTATAAAGCCAGATTGCTGACAGAGACAAACCTCGAAGAATTGACTAGTCTACAATCTGGAGAACGCCGCCTTTCTATTGAACGATTAGTTAACCAATTCATGGCTGAGGAAAAAGTTGTCATACCGAGTCATGAAAAAGAATCAATGTTAACCAGATTAATCGACGAAAGTGTTGGTTTTGGACCTTTAGAAGGGCTGTTAAAGGATGAAACGATAACGGAGATCCTGGTTAACGGACCTTCTGAGGTGTTTATTGAGAAGCATGGTAAACTGCAAAAGTCGGATGTTACGTTCAAAAATGAAGAACACGTTCGCCATATCATTGATCGTGTAGTCGCTCCGCTCGGAAGGCGGATTGATGAAAGCTCACCAATGGTGGATGCGCGCCTGCCTGATGGAAGCCGTGTAAATGCGGTTATCCCTCCAATAAGCTTGAACGGGACACTCATTTCCATTCGTAAATTTAAGAAGACTCCATTTGAGATGGAGGACCTGATGAACTATAACACCTTCACAAATGAGATGGCATTCTTTCTAGAATCAATTGTAAGAGCAAAAATGAATATCCTTGTATCTGGAGGAACGGGCAGCGGAAAAACAACTCTTTTAAATGCCATGGCAAAATCAATACCTATTAAAGAACGGGTCATCACCATTGAAGATTCTGCAGAATTAAAGTTGAACCGTGCAAGTGTGGTAGGGATGGAAGCGCGTCCAGCAAACGTGGAAGGTACGGGGGAAGTATCGATTCGACAATTGGTAAAGAATGCTCTTCGTATGCGTCCCGACCGAATCATTGTCGGGGAGGTCAGGGGATCGGAAGCCTTCGATATGCTGCAGGCAATGAACACCGGGCATGAGGGATCTATTACAACAGTCCACGCTAATACCCCTTCTGATGCGATAAGCCGTGTAGAAGGAATGGTTGTAATGGCGGGGATGGATCTCCCAACTCATATTATCCGCGAGTATATTGTGGGAGCGTTGGACTTTATTGTACAGGCCGAACGTTTATCTGATGGAACCAGGAAAATCATGAATATTTCAGAAGTGTTTGTCAACGATCATAACCAGATCGAAGTTCAGGATATTTTCACTTTCGAACGAACTGGTCTCGGTAAAAATGGTGAAGTGATCGGACAATTCAAGCCAACGGGCATAGTGCCGCGCTGTCTGCATCACTTAAAAATACATGGAATCGAAATGGATGAGACCTTGTTCCAAAGACGGGAGGGTATGGATCATGCAGCTATTGACGGCCTCCATACTCTATAGTCTAGCCGTTTTTTTATTCCTTTGGGGTCTGTACTTCCTTTTGGGATATAGAAATCAAAAAAGGGAATGGAAGCAAAAGGTCAATAAATGGTATCCGGAGCAAAAAAGAAAAAGTTCACTTAGCCTCTTGGGAGATCGATTTGATAAATCCGAATCGTCACAGCCTCTTGCACTAAAATTGCAAGGTTCTAATATTGCCCTTCTTCCATCGGAATACATAGGGGTCCACATTCTGGGGGCGCTGGTACTATTTGTTCTCCTATTCAATATTTTTAAGCTTCCAGGAAATATCACGATTATATTAATCCCTGCCATCCTGTTCGCTTCTCATTTTCTATTATTCTACTTAAGAAAGAATAAATATGAGGATCGGTTCAATAGTCAGCTTGCAGATATATGCCGGCTGTTGGGAAATGGAGCCAGATCAGGTCTTACGATAAACCAGGGCATCGAAATGGTGGCAAGAGAGGCGGGGGCACCTGCAGGGGAGGAGTTCAAAAGAATTTCGAATGAGCTAAAGCTGGGGGTTCCACTTGAAACGGCACTCCGGTCCATGCAAAAGAGAAACAAGTCTAGAGAGTTCCAGTTATTTATTGCAACCATACTTATACAGAAGAAAACAGGCGGGAACTTGGCTACTACTCTTGAGTCAATGTCCAATACCCTCGAAGATCGGAAAGTACTGAATCAAACGATTAAGACAATGACTTCCGAACAAAGATATATTTCTATCATCGTTCCTGCAATGCCGATCTTCATTGTGCTCATGATGAACAATATCATAGAAGGATTTACTGATTCACTAAAAACTGTACCCGGGATGATTATTCTTGCCCTGTTTCTTTCGGGAATCGTACTCTCATTCTTTCTAATTAGAAAAATAACAAATATAAAGGTGTAGCCTATGGATGCCATAATTATTCTAGCCATAATCTTATTCTGGATTACTTTCGTCATTGCCATACGTCATTACTCTGTCTATATAAAAGAAAAGAGGATGCTCCTGGAGCATGTATCTGACGTTACAGAGGTAAATGCATTTGATAAGAAAAGTCGAAAGAAAAATAAAACAAGCTTATTTGAAAAACTAACAAAATATGCCGATGAATTTACCGATTTGGGTCAAAGAATCAACTTCTTCAGTGAAGATCATGACGTGAAAGATTGGCTCCAGAAATCAGGAAACAAATACGGGCTGACAGTTGAGAGGTTTCAAGGTCTTAAGATTGTCCTGTTATTAATTGGATTTATTGCGGGTTTTTTATCCCTGGTAATTGGCCTGCCTTTCTCACAATATGCCATTATTTTTAATCCGATTATCGGATATTTCCTGCCGATAATACTGGTAAGAAATCAAGCAAAAAAACGCCAGGAAGCATTGCGCCAAGACCTGCCTGATTTCCTGGATACAATCAGTACCAGCTTGCAGGCAGGCGTCAGCTTAGACCAAGCTTTAAGGGAGGTGATCCGTTTCTTTGAAGGACCGCTCAAGGATGAGTTCTCAAGGTTCAATCATGAAATTGATCTGGGTGTACAAAGGGAAACGGCCTATCGGAATTTGCTGAACCGAAATGATAATCCTGAATTCCAGAGTTTAATAAAGTCATTGTTGCAAGGGCTTAAGCTCGGGGTGCCGATTGCAACGACATTTAAGGTTCAAGCAGAAGATATGCGCCAGTTCCGTGAAGAACAAGTAAAGGAGCTCGCAGCTAAAGCTTCACCAAAAGTTACACTCGTAACCACTTTTGTGGTTGCACCGGTATCAATCCTTATGATTGCAGGCTTGATGTTGCTTAATCTTATTTATGGCGAGAACAGTATTTTTAAACTACTAAACTTATAAATGGAGGATACACACAATGAAAAAAATGTCAGAACTTTATACAAAATGCTCAATCAAGTTAAACGGAATGGTACGTAATGAAAGAGGATCACAGACTCTAGAGTGGATTGGAATTGCCGCAGTTGTTGTCATTGTAGTTGGAGTGATTTCAACAGCATTTTCCGGTGATCAACAATTCGGTAAAGATGTAGTAAAGAAATTCTCTAAAATGATTGAACAAATTGGTGGGGGCTGAGAACAGTAAGTACTCACATAGGGGTAAGAAACTAAAATTTCATTAAAGGAAATGGACAATTAGATATCCTTTTCCTTGGTGTGCATAAGTATTTGGGGAAAGTCAGGAGGAAAAAAGAATGAAAAAGAACATTATGGTAATTTTATTTACAGTTCTCCTGGTACTAACTGGTTGTAATGAAGACGAAAAAAAAGTAAATAATTCTAATGATCAAAAGACAGCGGAGAATTCTGTTAGTGAAAAGGAAACTACTGAGGAAGATAAAAAAGAAAAACATTTCAATGTTGAAGATCTTCCAGCTGTTCCAAGTACACCAGAAGGAATTGTAAATCAAACTCCCGGGATCTTTGCTGGAAAGTATGTAGAGGAAGATCCTTGGACAACTAAGATGCTGGAAAAAATGAAAGAGGTTCCAAATCTGCCGGAAAATGCTACAGAAGAAGAATACGATCAGTATTTTAAATATATTTATTCTTTAGCAGCAGACGATTTCCCGGATCCGCAGGAGTTAATAAAGAAATGGGAATACGCTATATCTGGTACTCCTGAGGCTACAGATGAACGCTTTCAATTCAAAGAAAATTATAATATAGAAATTATCCTTGATTCCAGTGGAAGTATGAACAATATGGTTAACGGGAAGACCCAAATGGATTTAGCTAAGGAAACCATCAATAACTTCTTATCTACTGTTCCGGATAAAGCTAATGTCTCATTAAGAGTTTATGGACATAAGGGTACTGGTTCTGACTCCGATAAAGAGTTAAGTTGTTCGAGCGTAGAACAAGTATATGGGTTTGAAACCTATAACAATGAGAAATTTAATAAAGCGTTAAATAAATTTACTCCAAGTGGCTGGACGCCAATTGAAGAGGCATTAAAATCTTCCAAAGAGGCGTTCTCAAAATATGATGCAAAAAACAATACTAATTTAATTTATTTAGTAAGTGATGGAATTGAAACATGTGATGGTGAACCAGCAGAATTCGCTAAAACTTTACCGACGTCTAACATTAAGCCAATTGTAAATGTCATTGGATTTAATGTAGATGGGGAAGCACAGAAACAATTAAAGGCTGTAGCGAAAAATAGCGATGGAATGTATACAACTGTAACAAGTGCAGAGCAGTTGGAAAATGAATTCAACAGAACAAAAGAAGTTCTTGAGAGCTGGAATCAATGGAAAGAAGACGCACTTTATGATTTGGATGGGAAAAGCACAGATGTGTTTTTTGATATAAGAGATTACTCCATTAACTATGATCAAAAAGCTAGATCACAAGAGAATAGAATTTGGAAAATAATACAGATTTCCAATTTAGAAGAGTTAATAACGGATGAACAGGAAAAAGAATTAACGGAAAGAAGAGAAGACATGGAAGACTTGACTACCGAAGCTTTAACTAAGATCGAAAAAGATCTAGGTAATATCGGTGACAAAAAGATAGAGGAGATCGAAAAAGAAATAAATGAAAAGTATAACTCAAGCGTCCCTCAAGAATAATTGCGATGAGTAAACGTAAAACCTTATAATCGGAAAGGAATTAAGAACGATGTATGAAAAAATAACAAGTAAGGTTGTTGTTACAATCGCTCTACTCATCGTTCTTTTCCAATCATTTTCTTTTCCTATCTATGCAAGCGCAACAATCCAGCCTTGGAAAGGGAATCCTTGGTCTGGACAGGATTGGAAAGGTACCCCATGGGATGGGAAAGACCTTCAGTGGGAAGGTGAATCCTGGGAAGGGAATCCGTGGGAAGGAAAGTCAACAAGCGGAAATGATTGGGAAGGAAACGGTACTGAAGGCCAAGGAACGAGCGGACAAGGGACAAACGGACAGTCTTGGGAAGGTTATCAATGGACAAATGCCCCCTGGTATATGGACCCTTGGCTAAATAATGGTTGGACACCGAATGGGTTTGAAGGAAGTCCTTTTAGCGGGAATGGAACCAATGGTGATCCGTTTTCGGGTAATGGTACAAACGGAAATCCATTTTCAGGAAATGGGACCAGTGGCAATCCCTTTGCCGGGAATGGCACTAGCGGAAATGCTTTTGAAGGTAGTACAACCGCAGGTAATGGTACTGAAGGAACCTCATTTGAAGGGAGTCCTACAGATGTAAAGCTGCCATTGGGTTATGAGGTTGCAAAGTATATTTCGAATGATATCATTGGCGGACAAGTGAATCTGATTAGTGACTTTAATAGTTTTGATTTTGAAGCTAACCCAAATGGATTTAGGCCAAATGCGACTTTCTTTTCATCACTTATGTTAAATGGAGTGAAAGTTGGATTAGGTGACAAAACGCCATGGTTTGTTAATGGGGTTGCTGATGCTCATGATGGTGTTCTTAAAACAGTTGATGCCGTAGGAGCTGCTAAAGATTATAAGTTAATCAAAGATGCTGCAACATTGGCTCAGAATGGTGGAGCGAGTAGAGGAGCATTAAATTTAGCTGATAATGCTGATTTATTGTCAAACTTATCAAAAGTTGGTTCGATATCTAAACTAAACGTTGCAACTGCTGCTGTAGGTGCTGGATACTCAGCCTTTGAATTAGGGTTTAATGGGGCAAAAGCTTATGAAGTATTAAATTCTGATGTAGCTGGCAATCAAAAAGTTTCGGCTGTAGCTGAAGCGACAAGCAGCTTTGGAGATTTGATGATGAACGCGGGAGTAGTTACAGCTGCAATCCCGGGAGGGCAAGCAGCGGGTGCCGTAATGATTGCAGGGGGAGCTGCAATATGGGGTGCATCCAAATTAACTAAGCTGGTGGCTGATAATTGGAGTGGAATTAAAAAGTTCTCGAAAAATCCTGTTAAAAACACAGCAAAAGCTATTGGTAAAGGGATAAGTACAGTAAAAGGATGGTTTAGTTAAACCCTATGATAAGTAGAGGGGGAGATTGATTTTTCTCCCCTTCTTTTTATACTCTAACCATAAAGGAAGTTATATCATGAATGTGAACCTCTTAAAAAAGGAAGCAAATAAACATAAAAAATTTCTTGAAAATAAGGTGATGTTGAATCCATATAGTTACACAGTTAATAACATTCCTTATTACTTAGTAATTTATCAAAAAGGCGAGAAATTTAAAGGATATGCTGTAATATCAGAATCTGGATTTAAGAAAACAGATGCTTTAAATGCTTTTGAAAGGTTAATCATTTTTAATGTCTATGTTAATCGTTTTTTTGAGATAGAAGAATCGAAAATGAAATTAAAACCGGAAACATTTGTGAATATAAAGAGGGTTATTCAGGATTACCTAAGTCATGAGGAAGTTAATGAAAAGTTGAGTGAAAGTATAAATTTACTTACGAACCTTGAAATGCTCTTGAAAGATTTACAGCGGCACCTAACTGAATACACTCGACATTATGATAATGATATATTAACCACTAATAGAATAGATGAAGAAGAGTTGCACACTTTATGGAAGACTCTTTCGTACGTAAACCGTATTCAATACCTTCAAGGTAAAGAGCTAATTGGTAACTTCGAGACATTAACAGATTTGTACAAAAAAATGAAAGAATTAAAACTAGATAAAAAACTTTCAGAATATGACATGAACGTTTTCAAAGAATTGACTAGCGAAATAAATACCACAAAGAGAAGTATAAATTCATTAGGGTTCGAAAAAGAGCACGCAAGTTTGTCAGAAAGAGAGTTTGTTGAACTCTCTATAAAGAGATTTAAAGGGCTGGGAGAGGAAAAACTTTCTCATTATAAAAAAGATTTACGCTATCCAAAACCCTGAGGTGAGAAACCATGGATAAACCAATACGATACACTTTCTCATTCATCGGGGAAAGGTTCGAAAAAATATTACTTATTATTTTGTGTGTGCAATTACCCTTGCTGTTGCTGCACTCACTCATTACTAATTATATATACGCCATAACCCCAAATGTAGGAACAATCTATTCGGTCTCAGACATTTACTATGCTTTACTTACGATTTTAATTTTTATTTATGCTCAAGTTCCGTTTGTGAAATATACCTTCAATGAACTAGAGGGAAGGGAAGATTCTTTAAAGAATGCCTTCTACACGTTTGTTGTAAAAGGATTTCCTATCTTTGTTTTTGCCTGTCTGATCAGTATACTAACTATTTTAGGATTTGCGTTATTCATTGTCCCCGGAATAATCATTTTGGCTGTGTTTATTACCGCGCCTATTATAGCGATTGTGGATAACAAATCTGTATTTAAATCGATTAAAGAATCGGGGTTACTATTTAAGAAGAAATTCATAAAGATAATTCTATTAATCTCATTATGGGGCATTTTCGAAATGATACTGGGAATGATCATAAACGGTTTAATTTTAAGAATAACGTCATCTTATGCGGCCATAGCAGGCGTCCAGATGATTACAAATATGATTTTTTATCCAATCTTCTTAGTTTTATTAACCACTTATACGCTGAAATGGAGAGCAGGATTAAGAAAGCTTGTGTAGTCGGAATGGGGGAAGACAAATGAAAAGAATTATGGAAAAACTAAAAAGTGAAAAAGGTTCGTCTACGATTGAATTTTTAGGTATTCTCCCCTTGATCCTTGTGGTCGTAATGATTGCCTGGCAACTGATCGTAAGTGTCCAAGCTGTAGTGGTTGCGCAGTCAGCAGCAAATGAAGCTGCTAAGGTTTACTCTATTACAGAAGACTCATTGGAGGCTGCTCAGGCAGCCCAAGATATTGTTAAAACCGGTGGATCGTACCTTACTTTTAACGGGGCATCGGGTATGACTCAGAAAGATTTCACGGCAAATGTCAGCGTTTCGATAGACTTAGTGTTTCTTCCTAAAAAGATCATGCCAGGTAACGGTACACCCTCTATCTCATACACTTCAAAGGCCACTGGTAAGGTGATTAAGAATGAAAGCTAGAGTAATAGATATTGTACGGCAGGAGAGAGGGAATGCGGCAATACTTATGATTGGGCTTCTCAGCATTATGATGGTGTTATTCATATTTGTTTTTAATCTTTCAAAAATATTTGCTGTAAAAGAAGAAGCGAATACAACTGCCCAGCAAGCAAGTTTAGCTGCTACTTCAGTACTTTACTCTCAAGTGGATGAAGTGATTAATGACTATGAGAAAACTCTGGAAGGTACAGTGGATAAAGTTCCTGAATCAATCGGAATGAAGATTCAAAAGAAAGAAATCGAGCTTAAATCTTCTTCAAGCTATGATGATTATTCTGACAATGAAATTGAACTGGAAGCAATGGATATTGTACTTACAGAAGAGTTGTACCGTGGGGTGGGTAAGGATAAACTTCACGATATGTTGAATGAAGAACTTTATCAAATCACCTTAGAAGAAATGCAATCTCAAGCGCAAACGACAATTATTCAAAACAATGGGAATTTATCTGGTGCTACTCTAGTCGTTGACGATGGCCAGGTATTTGTCCGCGCGTCCAACACCGTAGAAGGAACGTCATTTAAAGGTTTCTTTACAGATTTAAAAGAAGACCTCTTTCAAACAGCTGGAGGACCCAAAGTTGATTTCCTTACTGAATTAAGTAAGTTTGATGTAAAGATTGAAAGATCACTTGACTGATATTCATGACGGGAGAGGATACAATGTCCAAAAAAGAAAAACGCTGGAGAAGATTTTACTTGTTCTTAATGATCTTTTTTTATGCAATTTATGTGCCGGTGTCAATAATTGAATGGCTGGCAGGAGATGGCGGACTCCCTCTGACTGCTGTTGTAGTGGGAATTGCATTGCCATATATGAGGAAAAATCATTTACATCAGATTCAGATGAAGGGAAATACGGGAGCTTGAATATGATGTTTTGCTCTGAGAGAGAAAGGGTTGGACGAACAGCTTCATAAACTAATTTTCACTTTGGAAGAACAAGGATCAGAAACTATTAAAAATGTGGGCCCTTCTAAGAAACACTGAAATACCGGAAGAATTAAGAGTTTAATCAAACGTTTGTTTAAAAAGCTTGAATCCCGACTTCAAGCTTTTTTTACGGTCTTAATTCGTTTGTATCCTGCATCCAAGCATTTCCCCGACCAAAACATTCGGCAAAACCACTATAATTGGATAGAATAGAAACAATGGCTGTATTGACTAACGGTTGGAATGTAAAAGGAGAGTAACCATGACACACTACACAGATGATAGCTTAGCTTTACATACAGATTTGTATCAAATCAATATGACGAAGGCCTACTGGGATGATGATTTCCATAATCGAAAGGCTGTTTTTGAGGTGTTCTTTCGAAAGCTGCCTTTTGGGAATGGATATGCAGTGTTTGCCGGTTTGGAACGTGTGATTGAGTTTGTGAAGAATTTTCATTTCAGTGAGAGTGATATTGAGTATTTAAGGGAGCTTGGGTATGAGGATGAGTTCCTTCAATATTTAAAGGATCTTCGTTTTACCGGGACGATCCGTTCCATGGTGGAGGGGGAGCTTGCGTTTGCCAATGAGCCTCTTTTGCGGATTGAAGCTCCTCTTGCCCAGGCGCAGCTTTTTGAGACGGCCATCCTGAATATTGTCAACTATCAAACGTTGATCGCGACGAAAGCAAACCGGATCAAGCAGGTGGTTCATGATGAAGTGGTGATGGAATTCGGTACCCGGCGTGCGCATGAGCTTGATGCGGCGATTTGGGGAACGCGTGCAGCATTCATCGGCGGTTTTGATGCCACGAGTAATGTCCGTGCGGGGAAAATGTTCGGAATGCCGGTTTCGGGAACTCACGCCCATTCGCTTGTTCAGGCGTATCAGGATGATTATACGGCTTTCCATAAGTACGCGGAGAGCCATAAGGATTGCGTATTCCTGGTCGACACGTACGACACCCTGAAATCAGGGGTTCCCGCTGCAATCAAGGTAGCAAAAGAGCTTGGAGATAAAATCAACTTTAAAGGCATCCGTCTCGACAGTGGTGACATGGCTTACCTATCAAAAAAAGCCCGTAAAATGCTGGATGATGCAGGTTTCACTGGAACAAAGATCATTGCTTCTAATGATTTGGATGAGTACACGATTTTAAATTTGAAAGCGCAAGGGGCGCAGATCGATGTGTGGGGAGTAGGTACAAAGCTTATTACTGCATACGATCAGCCGGCACTCGGTGCGGTGTATAAGCTTGCTTCCATCGAAAACGAAAATGGCGGGATGGACGATTCCATTAAGATCTCCAGTAATGCTGAAAAAGTTTCCACGCCCGGGTTGAAAAAGGTTTACCGCATCATCAATCAGGTTAATCATAAATCAGAGGGGGATTATATCACTCTTGAACATGAAAACCCTCAGGAGGAAGATCGTTTGAAGATGTTTCATCCGGTTCACACGTATATCAGTAAGTTTGTGACCAATTTTGAAGCCCGGGAATTACATGTTGATGTGTTCAGGGATGGAGAACTGGTGTATGAAACACCGCCCTTGCAGGTCATGCGGGAATTCGTCAATGATAATCTTGAGCTTTTATGGGATGAATACAAGCGCTCGATGAACCCGGAAGAATACCCGGTTGACCTAAGTGATGAATGTTGGACAAATAAGATGAATCTGATCCAGAAGGTGAAGGCAGAAGTGAAGGAAAGATTCAATTCCGGCAGGTAAATCAGTTGTGAACGGATAACAATAAGAGGTATACTTTGATGTAATAAAACCTAACATGGAGTGTGAAATGATGGATTCTCTTCAGAAACAGATTGTGGAAGAAATGATGGTTTCCCAAAATATCAATCCTAAAGAAGAAATACGCCGCAGTATCGATTTCATGAAAAGCTATTTGAAGAAGCATTCGTTTATAAAAAGTCTGGTTCTGGGTATTTCCGGCGGCCAGGACTCGACCCTCTTAGGAAAACTTGCGCAGATGGCTGTTAATGAATTGAATGAAGAAACGGGTTCAGATGAATACAATTTTTACGGAGTGCGCCTTCCGTACGGTGAGCAGGGAGATGCGCAGGATGCGATCGATGCCGTGGAATTCATCAATCCATCTGTTTCGATGACAGTAAATATTCAGGCTGCGGTGGATGCGAGTTACTCTACATTGAAAAAAGCGGGCATCGAGATGTCCGATTTCGTGAAAGGGAATGAAAAGGCACGCGAGCGAATGAAAGTTCAATTTGCGATCGCCGCGATGAAGAACGGAGTCGTGCTTGGAACGGATCATTCAGCGGAAGCAGTCACGGGCTTCTACACGAAGTTCGGTGACGGAGCGGCGGACCTTGTACCGCTTTTCCGACTGAATAAACGGCAGGGAAAAGCAATACTGAAAGAGCTCGGATGTCCTGAGCATCTATATAATAAAAAACCGACAGCCGACCTGGAAGAAAACAAACCGCTGATTCCCGATGAAGAAGCCCTCGGTGTGACATATGATCAAATCGATGATTACCTCGAAGGGAAAGAAGTGCCCCGGGAAGCAAGTGAAACAATCGAGAAGCACTACTTGAAATCACAGCACAAACGTCATCTGCCAATTACGGTGTTTGATGACTTTTGGAAATAAGACAAAGGAAGAGGCTGGGACACAAGTGTTTTAGTCTAAATAAAACCCGAACTAATTTGAACTCTAAGTTCAAGTAAGTTCGGGTTTTTTAGTAGCTTTATCCAAAAGTTTATTTTGTATATAGCTTGTTCCAGCGGTTGATTGGAGTGCAAGACGAAGACTCCTGCGGGAAAAGTAGGTTATTAGAAAAGTGGAAGGGCTTTGCTCAGAGGCGGGTTTGGCTTATGACATGTGCCTCTAAGCCCTGCTGCTAGACAAGTGAGACCCCTCAGGCAATGCCGAGGAGGCTCACGGGCTACCCGCGGAAAGTGAAGTCTTGCACGGAAATCATTAGCGGTATTCAGGGTCAACACTGATCATGTTCGCCTTTAGGCAGTTGTTTTTTAGTTTTGACCCAGCCTCTTCTTAGTTGGAATTCTTGGGCTGGCGATGATTTGGGATAGAATGTAATTCGGCAGAATCAGGACCCGTTAGGTTTTGGGAAAAATGAAAAGATTATGAGCATAGAGGTTATGTGACAAATTTCCTAAAAATTCGTATTATTTTTCTCTTAAAATGGAGGATTTTTGGAAAACGAAACGAAAGTATTAATAGTTAGAGAGAAAAAAACATCTAAAAGGGATTCAGGAGGGGTCATATGACGCAAGAAGTAGTAAATCCGAAACTGCAAAATGTCGTTGAAAATATAGAGAAGGTCATGATTGGGAAGAGGAAGGTAGCGGAGTTGAGCGTCGTGGCTTTATTGGCAGGCGGTCATGTCCTGCTTGAAGATGTTCCCGGCGTCGGGAAGACGATGATGGTAAGGGCGCTTGCGAAATCTGTCGGGGCTAGTTTTAAAAGGATCCAGTTTACGCCGGATCTGCTGCCGTCGGATGTTATCGGGGTGTCCATTTATAATCCGAGAGAGATGGAATTCAATTTCAGGCCGGGACCGATCATGGGGAATATCATCTTAGCTGATGAGATCAACCGTACCTCGCCAAAGACGCAATCAGCGCTTCTTGAGGGGATGGAAGAAGGAAGTGTGACCATCGATGGAAATACACGGAAGCTTGATAAACCGTTTTTCGTAATGGCCACACAGAATCCAATTGAGTATGAAGGGACATATCCGCTTCCTGAAGCTCAGCTTGACCGCTTTCTACTGAAAATGAAGATGGGGTACCCGGAGCCTGCTGAAGAGATGGAGGTCCTCCACCGTGCTCAGAAGAATCCTCCTATTGAAGACTTGGAGCCTGTGATGACGTTGGAGGAGCTTCGCCATCTTCAAGATGAAGTGAAGGAGATTTTGGTGGATGATACCATCAAGAAATACATCGTTGATATTGCGGGTCGTACGAGAATTCATGCGAACGTCTATCTGGGTGCGAGTCCGAGGGGATCGATTGCATTGATGAAGGCGTGTCAGGCATATGCGTTCTTACGAGGGAGAGGGTATGTTGTTCCTGATGACGTTCAATTCCTTGCACCATTTGTATTTGCACACAGAATCATCATGAAATCGGAAGCGCGTTACGAAGGAATCACGCCGGAAGAAGTTGTGGAGAGAGTGATGGCGCGCATTCCCGTACCGGTTCAAAGGCTTGTGAGATAGCATGAAGACCAAATTTCAGGTAGTAAAGAAAATTGGCAAGCTGCTGCTGCTTCTACTATTAATCGCCATCACCTTCATCTATGCCATGTTTCAGGGCGGGTTTGTCAGCTGGTTTTTGTTTTACAGCTTTCTTCCGTTTGCTTTGTATTCAGTGTTCGTCTTTATTTATCCGCTTTCCGATTTTTATGTGGAACGCAGGTTCGAATCAATTGAATATAAAGCAGGGGATGAATTAAAAGTAACATTGACGCTCAGGAGAAAGGTTCCGTTTCCATTGTTTTATATGGTCCTTGAAGATGTCGTGACAGAATCACTTTTTCAGCAGTCTTCTTTTCATAAAGCGAAATCGATGATCTATCCCGGGTTCAGAAGGGAAATGAAGCTGTCCTATTATATAGATGAGCTTCCGCGCGGTGAGCACATCTACTCTGCGGTACGTCTTAAAACGGGAGATTTCTTCGGGGTGTTTGAGAAAGATGCCGTCATTGAATGCAGGGATCAGCTCCTTGTCTATCCTTCGTTCGTCGAAGTTCAATACAGGCCGCTCGAGAACCGTTACGATCAGGGGATGACTTCCTCTAATGTGAAGATACAGAAGGATACGACGATGGCAACGGGCGTCCGGGCGTATCAGCCGGGGGACCGCTTTTCCTGGATCCATTGGAAGTCCTTTGCCCGCACCAATGAATTGATGACTAAGGAGTTTGAAGAACGGCAGTCCCATGATGTACTCATCGTTCTCGACCGCGAGTATTCGTCAGCTTTCGAGCCGATGGTCACGTTCACCGCTTCCGTCATACGTTCGATTATTAAAAAAGGGGCGCAGGTCGGGTTGGTTTCTATCGGTAGAGAACATCAGTCATTCGCGATCAGAGGGGGAGAGGAGCATCAGGGTCAGCTCTACCATCATCTGGCAAAGGTACAGCCTGACAGCCAGTTTGCGCTGGGCAAAATCCTTCAGGGCGAAGGGCTCAACTACTCGCAATCTGCAGCAGTATTTTTCATTACCGCTTCCGTTTCGAAAAAAATGATCATGAGCGTCAATAATTATTCAAAGCGGAACAGTTCGGTCGTTATTTTCTTGATTAAGTCCAATGGGGAGACCTATACGTCGGAGGAAAAATCATTGAGAGCTTATGCCTCATCCCGCGGGATCTGGCTGAAGGTATGCTATGAAGGGGATTTCTCGTCTGCGTTTGCGGAGGTGAAGCGAGCATGAGGGGAAAAGCTTCGGCCAATGTGTTATATTCCATTTTGATTTATCTGTTCGGGTTCCTGCTCCTTTGGGAGTGGCTGAAACCTTTGAAGGTCGTTACCAATACGGGTGATTTAACATTCTTTATCCTATTTATCGCTTTATCCCTGACATTTTCGTATTTCAGGGTGCATTATCTGCTGTCCGGAACAGTGAAAACCGTTTTGATCCTGGTGTCTTTACATGCACTCTATTTTGAAGGGTCCCTGTTTGATCTTTCCTGGGTGAAAGTATTCATTGAAGACTTATTGCATAACGCAGGTTTGACGATTGGGAGGGATTGGTCAAACTTATCGTTCATCTATCGCAGTCTGCTGTTTTTCATTCTGTTATGGCTGATGACGTATCTGATCTATTACTGGCTGTCGGTCAGGAAGGCGATCCTGCTTTTCTATGTGATGACGGTCACCTATATCAGCGTCATGGATACATTTACTGAATATGAAGGGGATGCAGCGATCATACGCGTGGTTATTTTCGGCTTCATGCTGATGGGACTGCTCGCACTTGAACGTTTGATACAAGGTGAAAAGCTGCTTGGGGCGAGGATGAGCAGACACAGGTGGATTGTTCCGCTGACGGTGATGCTCGGTGTCAGTTCGATTGTGGCATTTGCCGCTCCTAAAGCCGATCCGCTCTGGCCGGACCCCGTTCCGTATATTAAATCCTTTGCTGAAGGATCCGGGGGATTGAGCGGTGTGAATAAGCTTGGCTATGATACAGACGACTCGCAGCTCGGCGGACCCTTCATCGGCGATCCGACCGTGGTATTCACGGCTGAGGTTACCAGAGAGCATTACTGGAGAATCGAAACGAAAGATTTGTATACCGGAAAAGGCTGGGAGCAATCGATGGAAGAGGAGTCCGGGGTGCCGTTCAATTCGGATGAAGATCTCCCGTTTGCTCTCACCCCCAAAAACGAAGAACGTGAGCTCCAAACTGAAAAAGTCATGGTGGAAAAAGGGTACTCCCACGTAGTCTATCCTTATGGAATTGAAAAAGTTATGGGGAATGACGGGGGCTCCTTCGAATTTATGCCCGTGAACGAGAAAATCAGGAGCCTCGATGAATCAGGTGACCCGGTAAAGTTAGAGGAGTATGCACTCTCTTATCGCTCGCCTTCTTATTCTCAAAAAGGAATGAGGGCAGCGAATGCTGAACAGGAAGCCATGCAGGTTCCTGAATTCGTGGACAGATATACCCAAATTCCGTCTTCCACACCACAGAGGGTAAAAGATTTGGCTGTAGAAATCACTCAGGGTGAAGAGGATTGGTATGAGAAAGTGCGTGCCATCGAAGGGTATTTTGAGAAAGAAGCATTCGTTTACGATCAGTTTGATGTTCCCGTTCCGGAAGAAGGACAGGACTATGTTGATCAGTTCCTATTTGAAACCCAAAGAGGGTATTGTGATAACTTCTCGACTTCAATGGTCGTCATGGTCAGGTCGCTCGGAATCCCTGCCCGCTGGGTGAAAGGATATACAGAAGGGGAGTACACCCGTCAGGCCGATACTCAATACCGGCTCTATGAGGTGTCTAATAATAACGCCCATTCCTGGGTGGAGGTATTCTTCCCTGAAGTCGGCTGGGTTCCCTTCGAGCCTACAGTCGGGTTCAGCAACAACATTGCCTATGAGTATGATTTAGATCTTGAAGAGCCGGAGGAAGATCAGACTCCATTACCGGAGAAAGAAGAAACACCTAAAAAACCGTTAGCACCACAAGAAGATGAAGCGGCCGGCGGCGGATTCTCTTTCAAGGATTTCTGGGAAGGTCTTAAAACTTTCTTCGTTGAGAACTGGGGCAAACTTCTCATCGGTTTCTTACTGTTGATATTTGCATCGGTGATGGCCTATATTTTCAGAAGACGCTGGCTTCCTTACTATCTGATTTTCTATTTCAGAAGGAGAAGGTCGGAAGATGTATACTCTGAAGCATACATTTCACTTGTAAAACAATTAGGAAGATATGGATTAAAAATGCAGGACGGCCAAACCCTCAGAGGATTTTCCCGTTATATCGATTCCTTCTTTGGAACCTATGAAATGACGAGTTTGACCAACCGGTATGAACGTACATTGTACGGCCATAAGCCCGATCAGGAAGATTGGGTTAAGATGAGAGAATTATGGGAAAATTTAATTAAAAGGACAACTGGTTGACCGCTTCATCAACAAGGTTTAAAATGATGTCAAATTAATAATGGAGTTCGTTAGCATCCTTCGTATATCCTCGATAATATGGTTCGAAAGTTTCTACCCGGTCACCGTAAACGACTGGACTATGAAGGCAGTGTTCTATGTAGACATCTTTTGTATGCCAAAAAACTAGAATCCTGCCTTTTTCACAGGCGGAGTCTAGTTTTTTGCTATTTTTGGACATGTTTGATGTCTAAAATCAACAGTAAGATTTTTGAAACGATTGAGGCTTATTGTTGGTAATGACCGGCTCCAGCTGTTTGATAGGAGTGCAAGACGAAGACTCCTGCGGGAGAAGTGGCCAATGTGAGACATGTCCAGCTCTGGGGCTTAGAGGCACATGTCATAAGTCAACTCGTCCAAGAAGGCAAAGAACGCCTTCATGGCCGATTCGCCTTATGCCACCCGCCTCTGAACAAAGCCCCTCCGCTTTTCTAACCCGCAGGAGCTTTAGCGACGAGGAGGCTCACGGGTCACCCGCGGAAAGCGAAGTCTTGCTCGGAAATCAACAGCGGCGTTAAAAGGGCAATTTTTTAAAAAAGGATGCTAACAAAAAGGATGTATGTGGATGGTAAGGGAATCATACACAAAAGAGAGATAATAACTGGATGAGGTGAACTGAATGCTAGGTAAAGAAGAATTGCATAATCAGGAAATGATCGTCGTATTAGACTTTGGAAGTCAATATAACCAATTGATCACACGAAGAATCCGTGAGTTCGGCGTGTACAGTGAGCTTCACCCGCATACCATCATGCTGGAAGAAATCCAGGAAATGAATCCGACTGGAATCATTTTCTCGGGTGGTCCGAACAGTGTATACGGCGAGAATTCATTCCGCTGTGATGAACGCATCTTTGATCTGGATATCCCGATCCTCGGTATTTGCTACGGCATGCAGCTGATGACGATGCATTTCGGCGGTAAAGTTGAACGTGCCAAACACCGTGAATACGGTAAAGCAGCCATTCAAATCGAGAAGACATCAAAGCTCTTCTCCGGACTTGAAGATGAGCAGGTTGTATGGATGAGTCATGGTGATCTTGTCATGGAAGCACCTGAAGGTTTCGATGTGAATGCTACGAATCCATCATGTCCGATTGCATCGATGAGCAATGAAGAAAAAGGTCTTTATGCCGTTCAGTTCCACCCGGAGGTACGCCACTCTGTTCACGGGAATGAAATGCTTAAAAACTTCGTATTCGAAGTGTGCGGCTGTGAAGGCGACTGGACGATGGAAAGCTTTATCGACATGGAAATGGATAAAATCCGTCAGACCGTCGGAGATAAGAAAGTCCTTTGTGCCCTGAGCGGCGGAGTGGATTCTTCTGTCGTAGCGGTTCTCATTCATAAGGCAATCGGTGATCAGCTGACATGTATCTTCGTTGACCATGGGCTCCTGCGTAAAGGGGAAGCGGACAGCGTAATGAAAACATTCGCTGACGGCTTTAACATGAATGTGATCAAGGTGGATGCACAGGACAGGTTCCTCGACAAACTCAAAGGCGTTTCTGATCCTGAGCAAAAACGCAAGATCATCGGTAACGAATTCATTTATGTATTTGATGATGAAGCGACGAAATTAGAAGGTATCGAGTATCTGGCGCAAGGCACGCTGTATACGGATATCATTGAAAGCGGAACAGCGACTGCCCAAACCATCAAGTCTCACCATAACGTTGGCGGACTGCCTGAAGATATGCAGTTTACGTTAATCGAACCTTTAAATACATTATTTAAAGACGAAGTGCGTGCGCTGGGTTCTGAGCTTGGCATTCCGGATGAAATCGTTTGGAGACAGCCGTTCCCTGGTCCGGGTCTCGGTATTCGGGTCCTTGGGGAGATTTCAGATGAGAAGCTTGAAATTGTGCGTGAATCCGACTATATTCTTCGTGAGGAAATCAAGAAAGCCGGTCTTGACCGTGATATCTGGCAGTATTTCACTGTCCTTCCCGATATCCGCAGTGTCGGTGTCATGGGAGATGCCAGAACGTATGACTATACGATCGGAATCCGTGCCGTTACATCAATCGACGGGATGACGTCCGACTGGGCCCGCATTCCTTGGGATGTTCTTGAAAAGATCTCGACACGGATCGTGAACGAAGTCGATCACATCAACCGCGTGGTGTATGATGTGACGAGTAAGCCGCCTGCTACGATTGAGTGGGAATAGATTTGTAATTAAATAAGGGAAGAAATCTAATCCGAACATTTTCTAATTAACTTTAAAAAATGTTCGGATTTTATATTGACTGCAATCATTCCCGTTGGTACAATAGTCTTGTCATAATAAATATATAGTTACTATTACGTCGTATAATTTCGGGAATAGGGCCCGAGCGTTTCTACCAAGCTGCCGTAAATGGCTTGACTACGAGGTGATTGATAGGCGGACTGCATTAATTGCACTGGTCCATTCTATTTTTTATCTTGCAGTCAAAGCTCTGAACTCTTGGTGGTTCAGAGCTTTTTTATTTGGGATCCGCGACGGCACGAGGAGGAGTATAGAAATGAAGAATTTCTTTCAGTTTGAACAGCTGGGCACCAATTATAAAAGAGAAATAATCGGGGGTCTGACAACCTTTCTATCCATGGCTTATATCTTGGTTGTCAACCCGTTGACACTGACGCTTCAGTCAGTACCGGATCTTCCGGATAGCATGAGAATGGATTCAGGTGCTGTATTCGTTGCAACTGCATTGGCCGCTGCAATCGGGTCATTGATTATGGGGCTGCTCGCGAAGTACCCGATTGCCCTGGCGCCGGGTATGGGACTCAATGCATTTTTTGCTTACACGGTTGTTTTGACAATGGGCGTTTCATGGCAGTCCGCCCTTACTGGTGTTTTGATCTCAGGATTGATTTTTATTGGTTTAACACTGACTGGTATACGTGAGAAAATCATTAATTCCATCCCGGCTGAATTGAAGTTTGCAGTCGGGGCGGGGATCGGGCTTTTCATCACATTTGTTGGTTTTCAAAATGCAGGAATCATCGTCAATAATGATGCAGTGCTTGTGGGCATTGGGGATTTGACACACGGTAACACCTTACTTGCGATCTTTGGAATCATCATTACGGTCATCTTAATGACAAAAGGTGTAAAAGGCGGTATTTTCATCGGGATGGTCGCAACTGCGATTGTCGGCATGATTGTCGGTCTCATTGAAACGCCGACAGGTATTGTCGACGCGGCACCTAGTCTTGCACCAACCTTTGGGGCGGCACTTGATCCGTTGTTCAATGATGCGGGCAGCATTTTCACCATCCAGATGCTCGTTGTAGTGCTTACGTTCTTATTCGTTGATTTCTTTGATACAGCAGGTACACTCGTTGCAGTAGCAAATCAGGCAGGATTAATGAAAAATAATAAGCTTCCACGTGCAGGAAAAGCACTATTCGCCGATTCTTGTGCGACAGTGGTTGGGGCTATTCTTGGTACATCAACAACGACATCTTATATCGAATCGTCCGCAGGGGTTGCGGCAGGGGCAAGAACCGGATTTGCTTCCGTCGTAACAGGCGTCCTATTCCTGCTTTCCATTTTCTTCTTCCCGCTGCTGGCCGTCATTACGGCGCCGGTTACGGCACCCGCACTGATCATCGTAGGGGTTCTGATGGTTTCTTCATTAGGGGAAATCGACTGGAAGAAATTCGAAGTAGCTGTTCCGGCGTTTTTGACGATCGTGGCCATGCCTTTGACTTATAGTATCGCTACCGGTATTGCAATCGGATTTATCTTCTACCCGATCACCATGATCATCAAAGGGCGTACTAAAGAAATCCATCCGATTATGTATGCACTGTTTGTCATTTTCGTCCTGTACTTTATTTTTATCGCGTAATCAAACATTATGAAAACTGATCTCTGTTATAGAGGTCAGTTTTTTCTTTTTTAAAAAAGAGGATGTGGGAAGGCGGAAGAGAATGTAATACTTAAGGGGATTGTATTTAATTGAAATAAATGTTCATTTTCGTTAAAATCATGTAATCAGATAATGTCGGAAATGGTCGAATTAATGGGGAGAAATACTTATGTCTACTTTGAATGTGAAGAAAGCATTAAATAATAATGTGCTGATCGCGCAGCATGCAAGCTACGGGGAAGTCGTTCTGATTGGAAAAGGGATCGGTTTCAACCGAAAAAGCGGAGATCCCATACAGAATGATATCGCAGAAAAAATGTTCGTCCTGAAAGGGGAAAAGGAGCAGGAACAATATATAAACCTGCTGCCGCTCCTGGATGAAGATATTTCGAATGTCATCATTTCTGCAATCGAACTGATAAGAGAACGGACAAATTCGTTCTTGAATGAACACATTCACATTGCCCTGACAGACCATATCCTCTTTGCCATTAATCGACTGATGAGAGGAATGGAAATACGTAATCCCTTTTTAGTGGAAACGAGGACTCTCTATCCATTTGAATATGAAATTGCCCGTGAAGTCGTCGGGATGATCAATGAGATGACGGATGTAAACCTGCCTGAAGGGGAAGTCGGCTTCATCGCGCTCCATATCCACAGTGCCATGATGAATAAAGATCTTTCGGAGGTCAATCAGCATTCACAGTTGATATCGAGGCTAACATCCATGATCGAACAGCAGCTCGAAGTCAAAATCAATAAAGAAAGCGTTGATTATATGAGGCTGGTTCGTCATATACGATATACAATCGAGCGTGTCCTGCGTGAAGAGCGGGTCGAAGAACCTGAAAAAATAGCAAAACTGTTGAAAGAGGAATACCCTCTCTGCTATAATTTATCTTGGAAGCTGATCAAGATGATGCAGCAAACATTAAGGAAACCTGTTTATGATGCAGAAGCAGTGTATCTAACGATGCATCTGCAGCGTATACAGACCAAAGTTAAATAATGTACTTATCTATCTCTACGTGTTACTGATTCGATCAGGCATGAGTAAAGAAGATAATTGAAACGTATGAAATGGGGCAGTCTATCCTTATACGTTCATTATCCTCTTTTCTCATGCCTTTTTTCATGGCCAGCTCCAGCGCCTGGCCCTTCGAGTCGTTTCGGACCGCCCAATGAATCAAAGAACGACTTCACTGGTCGGCCCTCCAACGCTTGTCGGGGCTGAACAATGCGCTTGCGCTTTTCTTGTTTGCAGCTATCATCTAATCTGCTGAATTATGTACAATTATTAAAAGGAGGAAAACTATTATGTTTAAAAAGGCTTTTGGCGTCTTGCAAAAAGTCGGTAAAGCGTTAATGCTTCCTGTTGCTATCTTACCGGCTGCCGGACTTCTGCTTGCATTTGGTAATGCTCTGCAGAATCCTACTTTATTAGAAATTGCACCTTTCCTAAACAATGGCGGTGTAGAAATGGTTGCCAGCGTCATGGAACAAGCAGGTGGAATTATCTTCGGGAACTTGGCACTTCTCTTCGCAGTCGGAGTGGCCATCGGGCTCGCCGGCGGTGAAGGTGTTGCCGGACTCGCCGCCATTGTTGGATTCTTGATCATGAACGTAACGATGGGGACAGTGGAAGGATTGGGAATCGGTGATGTAACAGGTGATGGGGTCGACCCTGCCTATGCACTTGTTCTTGGGATCCCGACACTTCAAACCGGTGTATTCGGGGGTATCATCGTCGGGATACTGGCAGCGTATATGTATAATCGTTTCTTCCAAATCGAACTTCCTTCTTACTTAGGATTCTTCGCAGGTAAACGATTCGTACCGATCGCAACAGCAGCATCTGCAGTTGTATTAGGACTATTGATGCTTTTGGTATGGCCTCCGATCCAAAACGGCCTGAACGCATTCTCGAACTTTATGCTTGGTGAAAACAGAGCGTTTGCAGCGTTCATCTTCGGTGTCATCGAACGTGCCCTGATCCCGTTCGGACTTCACCATATTTTCTATTCACCATTCTGGTTTGAGTTTGGAACGTATACTTCAGAAGCTGGTAACATCATCCGTGGTGACCAGGCGATCTTCATGAAGCAAATTCAAGATGGTGTTCAAGATTTAACGGCAGGTACATTCATGACAGGTAAATTCCCATTCATGATGTTCGGTCTTCCTGCAGCGGCACTTGCGATCTATCATGAAGCACGCCCGGAGCGTAAAGCGGTAGTGGCAGGTATCATGGGATCTGCAGCATTGACATCATTCTTAACAGGTATCACAGAACCGATTGAATTCTCATTCTTATTTGTAGCGCCGGTCCTATTCGGTATTCATACGATTTTTGCAGGTCTTTCATTCCTGACGATGCATCTGCTGGATGTAAAAATCGGTATGACTTTCTCAGGCGGTCTGATCGACTATATCTTATTCGGTCTGATCAATCCTCAAACTAACGCTTGGATCGTCATTCCTGTAGGACTTATATTTGCGGTCATCTACTACTTCGGATTCCGTTTTGCCATCCGCAAATGGAACCTGATGACACCCGGACGTGAAGAAGTGGAAGATGAAGATGACGCAGGTACAACAGGAACAGCGGGAGATCTTCCTTATAATGTTCTTGAAGCATTGGGCGGAGAAGAAAACATCGCTCACTTAGACGCGTGTATCACCCGTCTGCGCGTTTCGGTTAACGAGGCGAAAGATGTAGATAAAACAAGACTAAAAAAATTAGGTGCCTCAGGGGTGCTTGAAGTCGGTAACAGCATTCAGGCGATCTTCGGTCCTAAATCCGATACACTTAAATCACAAATGCAAGACATCATGCGCGGAAAAGCACCACGCAGAACTGAAACAAGTGCAAGTGAAGAAGTGGAGCAGCAGATCGAAGAAGTGAACCCTGACGCACTTCAAACAACAGAAGAAGAAAAGAACGAACGATTCGTTTCGCCTATCACAGGTGAAATCAAAGATATCACAGAAGTACCGGACCAAGTATTCTCCGGTAAAATGATGGGAGACGGATTCGCGATCATCCCATCGGAAGGAACGATCGTTTCTCCTATAGACGGCAAAGTAGTGAACGTATTCCCTACCAAGCACGCATTGGGACTCGAATCCAAGAATGGCCGCGAAGTGTTGATTCACGTCGGAATTGATACCGTTAAACTTGAAGGTAAAGGCTTTGAAGCCCTTGTAAAAGAAGGGGACCAGGTAGAAGCAGGTCAGCCGTTGCTGAAAGTGGACTTAGACTACATTAAAGAAAACGCGCCTTCCATCATGACACCGATCGTCTTCACGAATCTTAAAGAAGGGCAGCAAGTGACCCTTGAGAAGACTGGTAAAGTGAATCGTAACGACGAAAATATCATAAAGATCGACTAGTTCTTGCGAAAAAAACCCCGCACCGGATCACTTGATTCGTGCGGGGTTTTCTTTTATATAGAAGAAAGAGGCAGTAACAATAGTGAATGACAGATGAAGAGTGATTTTCGGGAAATGCTATATTCCTGATTTTCTGAGTGTATAACCTGTAAGTGGTGCGAGCTTTAGTAGATCCGGTATCTTCACCTGGCTTCCGCGTCAAATTGGAGCATGCGGAAATGAAGACTTACATGATGTAAGTGGTGTGATTTCGTAGATAGAGTCTGATAGAAAAGGGGGGGCTGCCAAAAAGTTTATATTAATTTGGTAGAAACTGTTGACGGAACTCGAAATGGTTGATATACTTTAAAAACCGTCGCAAGTGAGACGCAAAAACAACTTGATTGATAGAAAAATAAATTAAAAAAGTTGTTGACAAGAACGTTTCATTCTTGGTATGATGGTCAAGTCGCTTCAAACGAAGCGCATC
>NZ_JBAJHU010000018.1:0-57010 GCF_036867415.1 Mangrovibacillus sp. Mu-81 | reverse complement strand
CTTGCAACAATAGGGGTGCAACGCACTTGCCGAGGAGACTCACGGGCTACCCGCGGAAAGCGAAGTCTTGCACGGAAATCATTAGTGGTATTCAGTGGTCATCACTGATAATGTTCGCCTTTAGGTAGTTGTTTTATTGTTTTATCCCAGCCTCATTATTCTTTTTGATTTTCTTGCCAAATTGCTTTTTAATTTTGGTGCGAATTACTATACGAAAAGCAATGTTAATTCATATTTTGTACTTCAAAACAGAACCACTTATAATTTTAATAGGGGTTTTCATTTTGTGCACTTCACTGAAACAGTTAACGCGGGTCGGAATTTTTTATATGATATCTGAATGTTTTTGAATCCTGCACAGGTCAATTCGTTCGAAATTTGTTCAGCGTAAATGCGTGCTGTACTGTCTTTTTCTTCTTCTCCCCGTGGCTGTACAGTGATAAGCATGGTTCCGCCTGGCTTGAGCATTTGATGTAAATGGAAAAGAGATTTATTCACGTCAGTCCAGAGCGGATAATTATTCACTGAAAAAATGTGATCATAATATTTATCATATATTCGAAATTGAGAGATATCGTGGACGAACAAACGCACTCTGCCTTTTTCAACGGCTTTTTTATTTTTTTGATGGGCAGCTTCTTTCATGGTTGAAGAAATATCGACTCCATCAATCGTCGTGCAGGAATCATATTGTATGATTTCATTAATGCAATAACCAGGTCCGTAGCCTACTTCCAAGATATGGTCTCCTTTTTGTATGTGCAGCTGATGAAGGGACCACTTATTGATTCTGCGATTATCAACTTCCATTATCTTTCCGACGATCCAACCCAGCAGCCCTCTTGGTCGCTTGAATTGATTTTGCAGTGAAAATAGCATGTTATCTCCTCATTTATGATTGATAATATCATCATTCCACTGACTGTATGTTTTGAAACGTTAGGCGGAACGACGGGAATTTGGTATTCTAAATGCAGAAACACGAAAGGAGTAAAGAATGAAAATAACCGTACTTTCAGATACACACATGACAAGGGGAGGGAAGAAATTTCCTGAAGTGCTTGTCAAAGATTTGGAAGAAAGTGAACTGATTATTCATGCTGGCGATTTTCAGACTGTAGAAATATTCAACAGTTTGAAGGAATACGGAGAATTGACGGCTGTGGCCGGAAATGTGGATGAAGAGGAATTAAAGCAGATTCTCCCTACGAAAACAACACGTGTGTTACATGGAATTAATATAGGGATCGTTCATGGAGATGGCAAAGGAAAGACAACTGAAAAAAGAGCAGAAGAGGCCTTCAGTAATGAAGCCGTTGATTTAATCATATTCGGTCATTCCCATATTCCTTATTTACGGTATCATCAAGGCGTATTATTGTTCAATCCGGGTTCACCTGCAGATAAACGCAGGCAGCCAGCCTATTCTCACGGTGTTCTTACTATTGAGGATGAATCCAGCTGGTCTATACATCATAAATTTTACACTTGATAAAGGGTGGTAAAAGGCCTTTATTGCCACCCTGAATGAAAGTCAAATGTTGAATTGATAGTAATCCTGGCTGTAAATTGATTTAAAACCGCTTTTTTCATAGAGCTTCAACGCATTGGTGTTTGCAGCAGCGACATCAAGGAAGATATTATGTGTCCATAGGGATTCTTCCCGGACTATATGGGAGAGAGCCTTTTGTCCAATTCCTTTACCTTGATATAAAGGATCAACAGCAAAACCATAGATGAAGCTCTGATCCTGTGTTCGCTGCACTCTGATTTTGCCGACCGTATTGCCGCCGGCTTCGATCATCAACCTCCTTTGTCCGGATTCCTTACTAATCTGCCGAACCATGGATTCAGCATCAGAATGACTTTGCCCGAAACATTCGATGTCTAATTTGATGCAATAAGGAATATCGTCTTCCTGCATTTCTCTTATCATCAACCCTTCAGACAAAGGGAGCTGATCAAGGGGTTCCCATTTCATTTCATATTCAGTGAAATCGTACACCGCATTTATGGAAGAAGCGAATGACTTTCCTGAAACAGATGAACCTGGCACGTTAATCAGAAGGGATCTGGCATTTCGATCTTTTAAAGAATTCTGCGCTTTCGAAAGCAATTGGGAAAAGACTCCTTTACCTCTTGATTCAGGGTGTACCATTCCGCATAATTCATACTGGTCACCGAAACCGTAAAGAGCAAGATAACCAATTAGAGTTTCATCTTTGTAATGAAAATAATCATCTTCAAGTATGGATCGTTGTTTAAGCATATCCCAATTCAATTTCAATTTAATCCTATCGTGCTTTTCGCAGATACTTTGCAGGGTTCGTATATCGTTCAGTTTTTTATTATTCAGCATAGCAGCTCTCCTATATAAAAAATGATAGAATATTCTAATTAATCTTATTTGATTTTTATCATTTAAACAATAGTTGATTTTATAAAAGATCTTTAAATACAAGGTATCTTCTATGGACTCGAAACAATAAAAGAGGTTAACCTATTCCTTTGTTTCGATTCTCTGAATCACATCATGCAGGTCATCAGGCTTTAAAAATTCCAAGGGGGAAAAACCTTTTTCAAACATTACGGATTCACTTTCAATCATAAGTATATATTTACCGTTCACTTTCGCTAAATGTATACTATCCCCGAAGTCGGAGAGAAGGGCTTTTATCGAAACATGATCAAGCTTAACTTTTAATTCCACTTCTGGGGAATGTTCGACAATTTGTGAAGCAGCCTCGACTACCTGCTCAGTGGAGAACCGTTCTTGAAGTTCCCTTTTTGGACTGATTGCCCATTCTTCCATTGCCTGTTCAAATTCAACACGTTCATCACTAGCTTCGACATATGATTCTTCGATATGTTCTTTAACCATGCCGTATACTTGCGACTTTACGATTTCAGGCATTGATTTCTCATATTCAACCCATTTAAGAAAGTCCTCGAAGTAACGGGCGTGGGATGCCTGGTGTATTTTCAGTTCAGCTGAATCCATCATTCCCTCTTCGGGCATATAGGGATATTGGATCGATTTCATATTTTTAGTCGTGATTGCCATCTCCACGTTGTGAATAAGCGTTGACTCATCTGTGATTCTTGCAACTTTCGGTTCAAAATCGCACTTCATGATGAACACAAAGGGGTCATCGAAAAACTTCGTCAGTTTCGCGGTAGCGACTAATAGGACGCCACCCCTGATGGCACTTGTCTCTATATACATCTGTACGATTTGGTCACATGTCTCCTGGAACGATTCTTTTTTTTCAGCAAACCTGGTTTTATGAAATAAATTGTAGTTTGGATTGGAAGTCAATTCGTGCCCTGGTTCTACGACGAATCGTCCGATTTTTGTTGGAGCTGAATCCGACTTGGCGTGACGATCCACTTTTCTTTTGACGATTTTCGTTAATTCTCCGTCTAAAAATGTCTTCAAGGGGCTTTCTTCATACTGTGGCCCAGTAAGTGTCTGAAAGTGCTTGAAATGCTTATCTGCTTCTTCTCCCTTTCCATCTACATGTATTAAATAGAAGGAAAGGTGTTGAATCGTAAAATCCATTCTTGTGCTCCATTTCTTGTGGAAGATTTTCTTTCAAAGAATTCCTTATATTTTTTCAGTATAAGAAAGCTGAAAAGGTTCGTCAATTCACTTATGAAACTTACTCTGTAGAGAGATACTAAACTTTATTGAATGAATTCAGAGTGAACTATGTTCATGCACAGGTCCTCCGAAGGGGAAAGGATAATCATTACTCAAATAACAATACAGGAAAAATGAGAAGCAGGGGTGAATACTTTGAGCAAGCAAACAATATGGGGATTAGTGAAAAAAGGGAATAAATCTTCCCTGTATGCAATGATTGGAAATACAGTCCTTGCCATTGCAAAAGGGATTGCCTATTTTGTCAGCGGAAGCGGTGCGATGTTCGCTTCTGCCATGCATTCTTTGGCCGACTCTGTTAACCAGGGATTTGTTTTTGTCGGAAGTGTATTGTCTGAAAAAGAACCTACGAAAAAGTTTCCCACGGGTTTTGGGCGTGTTATCAATCTATTCTGTATGATCGCCGTGATTGTTGTATCCATCATGGCTTATGAAACAATCAAGGAAGGTATTCATCTGCTTTCTCATCCGGCAGAGGTTAAGGGGATTCTGCTCAATGTATCCATCCTGCTGCTGAATATCATTATAGATGGAGCGATCCTGGTGAAGGTGATGAAAGAAATAGGTGAAGAAGCCAGGGATATTAGAAATGGCATGGGTATCATACCAGGTGCAATCAAAAATGTGAAGAAAGCATCTCCTCCAACAAGACTAGTCTTTTATGAAGATGTAGTTGCAGTGACAGGTGCTGCACTGGCTCTAATTGCCGTAATCGTTTCCTATTTCACAGTGTTTCAGCTGATGGATGGGATCGTTACAATCATCATCGGTTTCCTGATGGTCGGTGTGGCATTCAGAGTAGGGTTTGATAACATGGTCGGGTTGATCGGAGTTGCGGCACCAAAAGAAGTTGAAGACAAAGTTGCCGCGAAGATCCTTGAACATGAAATGGTCATGGATATTTATAAGATGAGGATCACCCAGGAAGGAAGATACTATCATGTTGAATCCTATCTTGAATTGAAAAAGGGGCTGCCGTTATCACAGGCGGATGACATTAAATTTGAGATTCAGGATCAATTGACAAATGACCCTGACATAACGGATGTCACACTTGGGATCATAGAAGACGATGGGATTCAGGGATGGGAAAAGAATCATGCCCCCCAGAACTAAAGAAAAGTGGTGGGGAAAAATTTGCCCCAGCCTTTTTTTTATGTTTTGAGAATGGATCTTATCATTTGGTGACTCTTGATGTTCATATTATAATGGATAGACAGTTGATCGGGGGTGAAGGAATGAACGTAGATGACATCATTCACTTAATAAAGAGCAGGACCCCTAAGGTACTGGGGAGTGAAAACTTCAGGGAGTATGCCATCTTAGTGCCGTTGATTGAGGTGAAAGGTGAAACGCATATTTTGTTTGAAGTCAGATCCTACAACATGCGACGACAACCGGGTGAAATTTGTTTTCCTGGCGGAAGGATCGACAAAGGTGACAAAGATGCAAGGTCAGCGGCCATACGCGAAACATCTGAAGAATTGGGGATAACTCAGGATTTGATTACCGATATTTATCCCCTGGACTATCTGGTCTCTCCTTTCGGCACGATCATTTACCCCTTCGCCGGTAGATTGAATGTCGGAAAAAAGGATTTGAAACCGAACGGGGATGAAGTGGAGGAAGTGTTTACTTCCCCAATAAATGTCCTTCAGGAGAAGGAACCGGAACTATATGACATTAAATTTTCGGTACAGCCTGAAGAGAATTTCCCTTATAAAAAGATACCTGGCGGAGAAAATTATGATTGGCAGGCAAGGTCCATGAAAGAGCATTTTTATTACTATGAGGACAAAGTGATCTGGGGGCTGACGGCAAGAATACTTCATCATTTTATTAAAATCATCTCAAACACTAAAATTTAATTAATCTTATCTGCAAAATGTAATTGAATTTGACATAAATGTCCCTGTTTTGCTTTCTTCGGCAAAGAGATATGTCGGAGAAAGAACTATTACTCTCCTTGTTGTCGGTATTTGTTTGGTTTGTATTCGTTTAAATGGAGGTAAACAGTATACAAATAAAGGTAACCGGGAGGGACTAAAATGATCATTCGTGCAAAATCTTGGAGAATGCTGAGTGTTCAAGAAAAGATGTTTATCCTAAAAGCCATTTGCAATAAAACCATCCATACCAATAAGATGGCAGTGAAGTAATATTCTTTGTGGATTTATTTTCTATTCCCGGACTGTTAAAATGTAAAAAGGCAGACACATTTTGCAGGAGGACATACTATTGAAGAAAAATATATTGGTCATCACCGTCCTAATTGTTATAATCTTATCTGGCTGTAACCGTAATGCGGCAGAGATGATTACAAATGGGAAAGTGATGATCAACAAAGAAGAAAGAACGATCACATTTCACGGAATACTTACTGACAAGAATTTGGAGCCGGATACATCATTCCAAGCCCGTTTCTTCCTTCAGGGAAGTACGATAAGGAATGCAGTCGGGACTGATTTGGTATATTCCGATAAAGAATTGAAAAGTGATTCGGATCCGGCGGAATCAGAAAAATATGATGTTCAAGCCACGCTCAAAATAAAACAGCCGGACAAAATAGAAGAGCTGGTCAAAGTGATTAACGATAAAGAAGAGAAAGCTGTCACGATTGAAGTCATTAACGATAAAGGTCGATTGGATGATCAAGTGATACATAAGGTGGTAGAGAAGTAGAGTCCTTCAGGCTCTGCTTTTTTCAATCATCCATCCATGCTGAATGGATGAACTTTATTCTATCATTTATCCAAGCATTCTTCACAGATAAATTTGATAAAGTGTAAAACAGAAATAGAATGCAAGGCAGGAAATGTAAAACTTATACCTAATACTATATAAGGGATTAGAAAAAGGGGGCATTATATGGATCAGGATTCGATCTTTTTAATCAAAGAAAAAAGTGGTCTAAATAAAGACTTTTCTCTTCTCGTATCGATGATGGATTATGCAAGATTAACAACGGTTCAGGAAGTGGAAAATCTTAGTGTGGAGGAATTGGACTACCGGGTTCACAATGAAGCGAATTCGATTGGAATGCTTCTGGCTCATTTTGATGCAGTGGAAAAAATCTATCAGGCTCTGACCTTTAAAGATTTAAGTGACGAGGAACTGGATCAATATGCGGAAACTCTGGAACCAGCTTTAAGCCTTGGGAAAGAGGCTGAAGTGATAAACGGGAGGGACGTCAGCATATATTTGGACAGATTAAGTGAGACAAGAAGTAAAACGATAAACCATTTCAGGGATTTGCCGGAAGGTTGGCTGTTTTTGGAAACGGATTGGTGGTATGGAAAGAAGGGCAATAATTTCTTTAAATGGTTTCATGTATTTGAGGATGAAATTAACCATCGGGGACAGATCAGGATGATCAAGAAAATCCATTCCCGAGATAAAGAAAAGGAAAAAATCAAGTAAGCACGGTAATTTGTCCTATTTTTTTCCTATTCTTGAGTTTTGATAAACAGTCTGTTATAGTATAAATAATTATTTTTGTTCGGTTAGTTTACATGATTGAAGAACATTCGACTTGGAGCTCAATCGAAGCAAGAATATTAATATTTTTATGTGCAGCTGCACTAGGAGGTACTTGTTTAATGCTACAAGGTAAAGTTAAATGGTTCAACGCAGAAAAAGGTTTCGGTTTCATCGAAGTTGAAGGTCAAGACGATGTTTTTGTTCACTTCTCTGCTATCCAGGGTGAAGGTTACAAATCACTTGAAGAAGGCCAAGACGTTACATTTGAAATCGTTGAAGGTGCTCGCGGACCACAAGCAGCTAACGTTCAAAAGTAATTAAATAGTAAACTTCAAACAGGGTACGTTCTTTACGTACTCTGTTTTTTTGGTTCAATTCCAACATGATGATTTCTGATGAATAGGGTGAGTGGTTTGTGGGGCTATTTTAAGAAGTTTTTAATTTTTGCTGGGGTGTTTGTGGCGTCCAGCATATTCTTGAGCATTGTGACCGGGCTGATATTAACTTTTTTCTACACTGAAGGCGGATTTTCCGGACACCCGCTAATCAGCATAATGATTAATTGCATTGCGGCGTCAATCGCAGTTTTAGTTGCCTATAAGCCGTTCAGTAACAAGGGTTAACTTCAATATGTATGACACCATCCAGAAACATATCCCAAAAAGAGAAAGAGCCCAGATTTACTGGGCCCTTTCTCTTTTAAGTATACTTCTTTTGAATTATATGTCTGATTATTTGTTGTTTTGGTTTTGTTGCTGCTGTTGCTGTTGAGCAGCTTTTCGAGCTTGTTGAGCAGCGTTTTGTTCCTGCGCGAATTCAGCTTGGTTTTTTTGTTGTTGTGGCTTTTGGTTGTTGTTTGTCATGGTTATCACCTCCGTAAGAATTAAAATGCCCTGTAAATGAAATGATTATGCAATATTTTTCCGTTTTTTTCTTTATAAATAGTTCATTTCGAGAAATCCTTTATAAAATCTGACGTGAAAGAGCATATTTCTTCCGCATCAGCATTAACAGCGATTTTTATGATCCTCCCCAAATCTTCTCCACCCATTCCGGGTGGTCTATAAATGGGTTTCTGTTCCCCTGGTACTGATCATAAATAATCTCATTTCGGTTCACTTCAAAGGAGTCCACGGGATCTTCTTTATGCCATTCGATTAACACCGCCAATTTCCCATGAAGCGGTTTTTTGTTATTATTCACCAAATTATTCAACTCCAAATCGGGTTCGCCGCTGTCTCCTTCATATCGGACATCCATATAGAAGAGCATTCGAGCCACGTCTCCTTTGATCGAATCGCTCGGTTCCCATGAATCTTTATCGTAAAATGTCATTGGAGCTTCAGGATGAGGGGAGCCGCCGTTGTCGAAATCCAAGTTGCTTCTGGATGAATTGACGGTGACATCAGTAGGTTTCAGATGATGGAGGTCTGTCCCGGGTCCCTGTGATGTACCGAAGTCACCATGCGATTTCGCCCAAACATGTTCCCGATTCCAGTCATTGGTACTGCCTCCATATTGACTCTTTGCCTGGGAACGTCCTGTATAGAAGAGGATGACATGATTAGAATTATCAGGGTCTTCATCTGTATTCTTTAGAGCTTCCCAAACCGCTCTGTAAGATAGTTCAGTATGATCATCAATGATGTCATGCAGGATTTGTTCTAATTCTTTTCCTTTTACTCCTTCTGCCTGCTTATAGTATTCATCCAGTTCTGGGGATGAATCGGGATGATCAGGTTCAGGTTCTTTAATAGGGTCAGAATCATTTACAAGCTCGATTTCTTCAGGGGCTTTCAATCCGGATCGGGAAAAATAAGATGTCAAAGTTCCTGTAATGGAAAGTTTTTCACCAAGTATCGAAGGGTTGCTCTGCAATCCGAAAGAATGACGGAATCCTGACGAAACTTGAACAAAAAGAATGCGTTCTACCTCAGTTTCATCTGCTGAATCAGCCAGTCCGATTGCATAATCATTAGAGAAATCTTTTGTGAGAATCGTGGTTTCTGAAATAGGCTGACCGACTACAAACCCCGATACTGTCCCCTGGCTGCCATCTTGTAACTCCAGAGCTTCATATACAGAAAGTTCCAGATTGTTTTCCCCAGCGGTTGTCTGTACATTCTGATCAGGTTTTGTCGGCAGACTTCCATTGCATCCGGCCAAAACTAAAACAAAAAATATCACCAGCCGTTTTTTGAAATATATCCGATTAAACAAGGTATCAGCCTCCTAACGAATGGTTTCTCTAACTACAATAATAATGGAAAGTATAATGAATACTTAATAAAAAAAGAGAAAATGATCCATTCGGCATAGGAACAATCTTAGACTGGGGGATGTAAAGGGGAAGACTCGTTTATCTTCATGAATAATAAAAAAAGTTATAACCAGTTTTGGTTGTAACTTTTATTGTTTGATTCTCCATGGATATCCCCATATGCCGCGGGAGAAATGAATAACTGCCCATTTCAAGGAGAACCTATCAAGAAATAAGTCCAATTGAGGGTGGCAGGATGAGTGGATTTGAAAAAAAGAATAATCGCAGAGTCAAACAGCTGATTCATACAGAAGAAAAACCCTTAAAAAGTCTTGAAGAAAAGGTGGAGGAGATCAAGCAGGGTCTATTTCAAACAGATGATTTTAAAATAAGGGAGCTCACTTTCAACGGAAAGCCTCTTATGATTCTGTTCATCGATTCCGTCATTGATAATAAAAACTTACAATCTTACATCATTAAGCCTATCAATGAAAAAAGCACTGGAGATCTTAAGTACATTATTAGCGTTAATTCAATCATCGAAACAAATAGCATAGATGAGGCACTGAACGCTATGGTCGATGGCCACTGTGCAATTATGTCTGAAGATGAAACCATATATCTGGTCTGCATGCCGAAAATCGATGAGGCACTCAATGAACCTTTTAATGAAAAGGTTATCCGGGGTTCACATCAGGGGTTCAGTGAAAGTATCACAAAGAATATTCATTTTATCAGAGAGAGGATATCTAATCCTCAAGTGACCGTAAAATACGCTACTGTCGGGGAGACGACTAAAACGAAATATGCCTTAATTTATATTTCCGATCTGACAGACCCGGAATTATTAAACATGATAGAAAATCGCATCAGTTACATAAAAGCCGACTCCATTCAATCCCCCGGTTATTTTGAAGAGTACTTGGAAGATAACTCATTTTCACCATTTCCTCAATTCTTGAATACTGAACGGCCGGACCGGGTTGCAGCAAATCTTATGGAAGGAAGAGTGGGACTTGTTATGGAAGGGAGTCCGACGGTCCTATTGTTCCCGGTGACGTTTTTTAGTTTTCTTCAAACAAGTGAGGATTATAATAACCGTTCATTCATTAGTTCATTTTTCAGGATCGTCAGACTATTCAGCTTTATCATTGCACTTTGTCTGCCTGCTTTTTATATCGCTGTCATTTCATTCAACTATGAAATCATCCCGGTGGAGATTATTTTCTCCATTAAAAGTTCATTGGAGTACGTTCCATTCCCTCCTCTGATTGAAGCCATGATCATGCAGCTTACACTTGAGCTTCTGCGGGAAGCCTCTATTAGACTGCCGAACCCTATTGCACAGACCATCGGTGTAGTGGGAGGTCTGGTAATCGGAACGGCTGTGGTTGAAGCGAACCTGGTCTCGAATACGATGGTTATCGTAGTAGCGCTTACAGCCATATCGTCTTTTGTCATTCCTTCCAATGAATTAAGCACCGCACTTAGGATATTAGGATTTCCGCTCATGCTGATGGCAGCGTTCTTCGGAATATTTGGCATGGTGATTGGTCTGATGATAATTCTCATACACTTAATTAAGCTCAAGTCACTTGGACATCACTACCTGTATCCGGTTGCCCCTTTGGATATCGTCAGGTTATTGGATACATTCATCAGGGTGCCGATTTGGATGAGCAGGAAGAGACCGGGAGACTTGGGTGTACAATACAAATGGAGGGCATCATCAGCCTCAAGAGGGTGGAAAAAAGATGAACAAGCAGACTAGATTGACTTCTGTCCAGTTAACCTTTTTTATTATACAGACTCAAATCGGCGTTGGTGTCCTCGGGCTTCCTTTCAATGTATATTCAGCATCCAAGGCGGATGCGTGGATTTCGATTCTGATAGCAGGCGGGATTATCCAAATCATCATTGCCCTATTGTGGCTGCTCGGTAAAAGGTTCCCTTCAAAGTCATTATTTGAGTATTCCAAGCTGGTACTGGGAAAGTTCGCCGGGACCTTTATTAATTCTGGTTACCTCATCTACGGGGTTCTGGTCAGCAGTTTGATCTTGATGTATTCGACTGCCATCATTAAATCATGGGCACTCATTCTTACCCCTGAATGGGTCATCATGCTTCTCCTGATTACACCGGCAGTTTTATTAGGGAAAGAAAAAGTTATGGAAATATGCAATGTATATGTTATCGTTTCCGGCTTGATCTTTTTGTTGATCATCGTTTCGATCATTGTACTGTTCACCTATCCGGTTGATTGGCGGTATCTTTTCCCTGTAGGTGCTTCAGGAGGGATCGCGATGTTAAAGGGAGCAAAAGAAGCATACTTTTCCATGCTCGGTTTTGAACTTCTTTTAATTTTGTACCCGCATTTCAACCATAATGGCGGGAGGTCTATAATAAAGGCCGCCAGCACAGCCAATTTGACGGTGACGCTTGTGTATCTTTTCCTAACAGTGGTGTGCTTAGTCACGTTCAGCCCTGCGGAAATAAAAATCATTCCTCAGCCGGTCTTATATTATGTCAAATCACTTTACCTGCAAATAATAGAAAGAGTCGATCTGCTATTTGCATCACTTTGGATCGTAAACGTCATAACATCCTTGACCAGTTATTTATTCCTTTGTACGGAAAGCTGCAGGTATATATTTGAAAGGTTTAAAAAGCTGAAAAGAGGTTTCTGTACTGTGTTTTGGGGAATATTGGGCTACATTATCGCTCTTTTGCCCTCAAAAGAATCGGAAATGGAGATGTTTAATAAATGGGTCATAAGTGGTTCCTACGTATTCGTCCTGATTATCCCGATATTGCTCTTAGGAATGGCAATACTATTCAAGATAAAGGAAGGTGAAAGTACTTGAACAAAAAGCTTTTGGCTGCAGCCGCTTTACTTTTTCTTCAGGTATCATTAACAGGGTGCTGGGATCAACGATTGCTGAAAAACGGAAGGCTGGTATATTCTTCATCTTTTGACTCTACAGAAAATGGCAATATTTTGACAACCGCGATAATCCGTGACTTCCAGGGGGAATTCCCGACAAATGTAGAAATTCAGGGAGAGGGAAGAACGATAAGGGAAACGAGGATGAAGATGGATCGTAAAGTTTCCGGAAATTTTGAGCCTTCAAAAAACCGGGTATTTTTATTGGGAGAGGATTTAGCCAGAAAAGATATTTATCAGTTTTTAGATGTTTTCTACAGGGATCCGGCAAGTTCCATTTCTTCGAAAATTGCTATAGCGGATGGATTTGGAGGGGACATTCTTTCGAAGTTGAGTCAAAAAAACATCTTGATTTCTGAATATCTCCTGGAACAGATCAACAGCTCAGAAGATTCAACTGAAGTAGATGAACACAATCTGCAAACCATCTGTACCATCATGTTCGATGAAGGGAAAGACTTTATCCTGCCGCTAATCGGATTGGAAAATGAAGAAGTAGTGATGAAAGGAAATGCAATCTTCCATAAACATTCCATGGTGGGCAAGCTGACAGTTCCACAATCTACACTATATCTTATCCTTGCAAATAAAAAATCGAAAAGGGCAAGATTTGTCACAAAGATCGATAGCAGCAACAATTTACCGCTGGATGATTATGTGGCGTATACCATCACCAACCCTGAATCAAAAATGAAAATCATCTCTGATTCTCCTCAAAATATTAAGGTGGAGATCAGACTGACAGCAGGTATATCGATAGGTGAGTTTCCTGCAGACCAACTGGCGGAAGAAAAAACATTAAAGAAAATCAATAAAAAAATTGAAAACGATTTAACCAAGAAAAGTGAACAACTCATTGAAACAATTCAAGCCGCCAATGCCGATCTGTTTGGAATAGGAAGAGAACTGATAGCCTTTCATCCAAAAACATGGGAAAAGGTAAAATGGGAGGAAGACTATCCTGAAATTACTATCATACCCAAGATTGAAACGGAAATCGTCGGCAAGGGGATCATTGATTAAAGTGTCTGGCCAAGCCAGACACTTTAATTATATTTACGAAGCAGCCTTGAGGCCGATCATGCTTATGATGATTATGCTGATGAAGAAAATTCTTGCGGGGCTTTTCTCTTCTTCGAAAAACAGCATGCCGATGAGTACAGCACCAGCAGAGCCGATTCCTGTCCAAATGCCGTAACCTGTAGAAACCGGAATATGGATAAGTGAAAGGGACAACAGATAAAAGCTCAATGCACCAGCAATGAAACTGATGAATGAAGGAATTAATTTTTTATATCCATCCGAAAGTTTCATAAATGTCACCATAACGACTTCTGACAATCCTGCGACAATCAAAATCATCCATGCCATTTTTCAGACCTCCTTTGCTCGTTATTCTCTTTATCACTCATTTTGAGGCCGATTACACCAAAGATCAGAAGGGAAATAAATCCGATTTTCAACACATTTACTTCTTCTTGAAGAAATGTCATCCCCACAATGGCGGTACCGGCAGCACCGATTCCAGTAAAAACAGCATAAGCGGTACCGATTGGCAGGAGCCTCATTGAATTCGAGAAAAAATAAAAACTTATGACAATCAGACAAGCAGTGATGATGCTTGGCAACGGTTCTGTAAACCCTTTTGATAAAGACAGACCTGTTGCCCAGCCGATTTCAAGCAGCCCGCCGATAATAACATATATCCAACCCATACTTCATTCTCCTTTACCTCTATAAATCCCTAAAGTATACACTTTCCATACAGAATTCTTTCTCTGTTCAAATAGACCTTTACGATAGTAGTGATGCTCAAGAAAGAGTCCGTCCACTAAACATAGAAAAGAGGCAGCAAACTCATTCTTGTCAACATCCCGAAAGATATTTAATTCACGCCCATCTTCGAAAATCTCAAATAGAATAGATGTAATTGAATGTTCAAATTGAAAAAACTTCTCTTCAATCAGCCCTTTAAATTGTAAAGGCGGAAAGAATGTGACGCGTTTCCACAATAATGCTTCTTCTGTAGTCTCTAAACGCTGACAATACAAATCGAACAACTTTCTAAGGTTTTCTTTCGGAAAGCCGCTTTCCATACGTTCTCGAATCTGTTGATATGCTGTTTTTTCAGTGATCAGCAAATCTTCTAATACAGCAGTGAATATTGCTTCCTTACTTTCGAAATGATAATAAATTGATGGCTTCTTTATACCAACTGAGCATGCAATTTCGTGCAGGGATGTATCTTCATATCCTTTTTTTCCGAATAAACCTAATGCAGCTTGTTTAATGCGGTCTTTATTGTTTTGTTTCATACAATCAATGCCCCCGTTACAAAACTAACTACCGTTCGTTAGTTTTAAATTTTAACTCATTTTTTCCGGAAGTGCAAGAGTAAACTTAATTTCATCATTTTATTGAATCCTTCATATAATGGCTCTGTTGATTAATAATCCGAAAGGCCGGAGATATATGAAAGTGGATAGAATCAAGGTATTGATCTTTTGTTTTTTACTAACTTGTTTAGCGCTGCTGGTGTTTTACAAAGTATCCATCAGTGCGGGTAATGAACGGTGGATGACAATTAAAGAAAAATATTATCCCCAGAATAACCAGAATTCCCTGATTGGAATAAAAACCGAAGAAGTCATTGAAGGAGAACAATTTTCATGTGCATTTAAATTCAAAGAATCGAAGCGTGTGATTTACAGTGTGGAGTGCGACCGTTACGTGGATTTTCGAGTCGGTGAAAAGGTGCGGGTTACCGTCAATGATCAAAAAATAGTGAAAATCAGAAGAAAATAACTCTTTCCATTTCCAATTTCCCAAGAGAAAAGCTACTATTGATTTATATATTTTTTTATGTAAGGAGGCAGGTAGATGTCCACTAAAGATTTGGTTCAATATTTTGTTGTAAATAGAGAATTGAACATGTCTAAAGGGAAAACTGCCGCACAGGTGGCACATGCAGCAACCTTAAGTACAATTGAATTGGCTTCAACCGACACATCTTTCCAGGATAGGCAGGCTGATTTCGTGAAGTGGCTGCAAACAGGAATGAAAAAAATCATTCTAAAGGGAAATCAAGCTGAACTGGAGAAGCTGGAAGGTAAAGGTTACTTCAGCATCCGTGACAGTGGATTGACAGAAGTCAAAGAAGGTTCACTTACTGTCATTGCCTTACCGCCTATGGATAAGTGGGAAGCCAAACAACTTGTTGGGCACCTGACACTATTAAAGAATTAAACTGACAGGGGGATTAGAGAATGTTCTCAAAAATTGATACTATACATATTTCAGTCAGTCAATTGGATCAAGCACGAATGTGGTATAAGGAGATGCTTGAACTGGAGGAAATCTTCCATTCCGGTCATTACGTGGTGTTTAAGGTGGGGGCGGGAGAAACCCCCATTACCATTCAGGAGGGGGAAGTCCTTGCTTCTTCAACGAAAACAATTTTGTTCTCATAAGCTTTGGAAGAGACAAGATTAAAGCTGATCGATAAAGAGGTGGAGGTTGGTCAGATTCATAAAGACGCAGACGTCACTTATTTTGAATTCAAAGATCCCGACGGCAATCAATTCGAAGTATGTCACTTCATATCAGCGTACAGTATAAGTAAATGAAATATAAATGTTAAGGTGGATAATATGTCTTTATAATGAACTGAGGAGGTGAAGAATAGTGGAAACAGGAGTGGCAATGGACGGTTTAGGCGTTTTCTTTGGACTTTTTAGTATCTTGTATTTAGGATTTGCGTTATTTATCACCGTGTTGATGATTGTGTTTATCTTTAAAGCCATGAGTTTTATGAAACACAAAACAGAAAGTGACCGCAAGTTGATTCAAGCAATTGAAAAATTAGATTCGACTTATAACACAAACAGCACAGAAACAGTTTAAAATGACCTGAGATGATCGTAACTAACCCAAGCGGCGGCCATTATGCTTCCTGGGTTTTGGTGTTTCATGCTTTTTAAAAAAAGGAAACCAAAGTTAAGTACCAAATAATTCTTCGTCAATGATGATATAATTAAATGTTGTATCTACCCCCACAAAATGATCAAGCATGAACGAATCCTATGAAAGTAGGACTTCTTACATGTATGAAGAAGATCATTTAAACAACCGAGGGGGTATTTTAAGTATGAATATTGATGAAATACTGGAAGATACCGCAGATCTTGCAAACGAGGATATTAACACACCCATTTACAGATTCGATATCGATCGTCTATTAGAACAAACAGATGATCTGCAATAATGATAAACTGAATGATACTCAAAAGGAAAGTCCTAATACGGACTTTCCTTTTGTATGTCATCTGGACTAGTCATGACGCTTATGCTTGTTGACCAGTTCTTTCATCATATTGATGATTGTCGCCCTTTCTTCACTGGTGAAGTGTTGTACCCAATTATTCATTAGCAAATTTTCCTCTGTTGAAAGTTCCCTCTGTAATCCATCTTCAAAGATTTCCTTTATCTCAGAACCTTTTCTATGATTTTCAATCCCAGCTTCAGGTCTCATAACTTCAATCCAACCTCCTTGTTTTCTATACATTTTCCCTTTTACTAATAGTTGAAACATTTAATGTAAGTGAATATTCCCCTTTTGGAAAGCAGAAGGTATGTTCATTCAACATTTTGAGAGTGTTTTATGTTAAAATCAGTAAAATACTATGCGGATAATTGAAGAAAGTAGGGAAAGAACAATGACTCATGTATGTATCGTCCGTCACGGTCAAACGGAATGGAACCTTTTGGGGAAACTGCAGGGGCAAACCGATATCCCCCTTAATGAAACCGGCCGGAAACAAGCTGAAGAGTGCAGAGAGTTTCTGAAAGGTTCAGACTGGGATGCGGTGGTCACTACTTCACTTAAGAGAGCAAGGGAAACTGCTGAAATCATCAATGAGGCAATGAACCTTCCGATTATTGAGATGAATGACTTTAAGGAAAGATATTTTGGTGATGGCGAAGGAATGACAAGGGAAATTAGAGCGAAAAAATATCCTGACTTTATCTTTCCTGGAATGGAACCTGAAGAGGAACTTGAACAGCGGATTGAAGCAGGATTGCACGAAGTGATGAACCGGTTTCCGGATAAAAAAGTCTTGCTGGTGTCTCATGGCGCAGTCATCCATTCAATCATAAATAAATACCACAATAAAGGAGAAAAACTGAAGCAATTCAAATTGTTCAATGGATGCTTAACCAATCTTCACTTCCAAGAGAAAGCTTGGAATGTTCATGATTATAACGTGACAGATCATCTAATCGAATTCAAAAAATGACCCTTGATAAATAGCATGATTACTACAGTGAGGTGAGGATCAATGGGAATCATATTATTCGATGGCATATGTAATCTATGTAATAACTCTGTGCGTTTTATCATTGAACGGGACCCAAAGCGTGAATTCAAGTTTGCTTCCCTCCAAAGTGAAGCGGGAATGTTATATAAGGAAAAACATCAAATCCCTGAATCGATCGATAGTATTGTGTTGATTATGGATGGGAAAGTGTATCTGGAGTCAAATGCAGCGTTACACATAGCCTCGCGCTTGAAGGGACCATGGAAAATGTTCCGTATTTTCCTGGGAATCCCGGAACCTGTCAGGGATAGAGTGTATAAATGGGTTGCCAAGAACCGTTATAAATGGTTCGGCAAAAGTGAATCATGTATGATCCCAAGTAAAGGGAATCGTGACAGATTCCTGGAAGATTACCCTCCGGATTGAGTCGGAGGCTATTTCTTTCCGGACCCTAGGAAGTGATGATCTTTACTGCATATTTACGGCTTCGAGGACCATCAAATTCGCAGAAATAAATCCCTTGCCACGTTCCGAGCAACAGCTCTCCATCATTTATAATCACTGTTTGGGAATGACCGACCGAACTTGTTTTCAAATGTGAGGCTGTATTCCCCTCACTGTGAAGATCTTGTGTATGATTCCAGGGGTAAACTTCATCAAACCGTCTCAGAAAATCCGTCTTTACATCGGGATCGGCATTTTCGTTCACCGTTATTCCCGCTGTTGTATGCAAGGATTGGATTATTGCCAATCCATCACTTACATCAGTTTGAGCTAAATAATCCTGAACACTCCTGGTGATTTCAATCATTTCATCGCGTTTATGGGTTTCTAAGTTCATTATTTTCATTGTGTATCTCTCCTTCCTGAAAACCTCTTTTCCCAAATTTCTATCCTGAGATAACTCAGACGCAAACCTGTAGATATTAACGCAGTCTGTCTTTCAATCTCTTAGCCAGGTTAACCCCTTCGCTGTTATCCCCGTGCAAGCAAATTGTGTCTGCCTGTATGGATATGATTTCACCCGTCACTGCATATACCTGTTGATGCTCTACCATTCTCATCACTTGTTCTTCCACTCTATCTGCATCGTGAAGGACAGAATCAGGGAGACTCCTTGAGGTGAGAGTACCATCAGCCTGGTAGGTCCGATCTGCAAAAACCTCATGGGCAACCGTTAGACCTGCTTCAGTCCCGGCCCTTGTCAATTCACTTCCTGAAAGTCCGAATAATACTAGTGATTCATCCAGGTCATATACTGCTTTTGCGATTGAACGAGATAAGTCAATATCCTTCGCTGCCATATTGTATAAAGCACCGTGCGGCTTTACGTGGGAGAGCTTACTGCCCTGTGCCTTTACCATTGCCTGAAGTGCACCGACTTGATATTGTACCAGTGCATAAGCTTCCTGGGGTGTGATATTGATCGTTCTCCGGCCGAATCCCTGTAGATCTGGCAATCCCGGATGAGCACCTATTTTAAGGTTATGTTCAATGGCTTGGTGAACTGTCTGCATCATAACCAGTGGATCTCCTGCATGAAATCCGCATGCAATATTGACAGAAGTAACATATTTCATCATTTCTTCATCTTTGCCGATAGTATACGCACCAAAACTTTCACCCAAATCACAATTCAAATCAATCAACATCGAAAACACCCTTTCAAGAAACTGCTAAAATTAATAGTTTCTATCTTAACATATCCAGAATGCTCAAGTCATACCAGAGGATGTCGGGTATATGTGCTTAATGAACTTTGGTAAAATGATAGGGGAACAGTGAAGAACGGGGGCAATTGAGATCGTCCGGTCTATTCTCCGAATCATCTAAACCACCATGAAGAAAAGCTTGGTCCTAGGAAGGACTAAGCTTATATTTAACTTTCCTATAAAGGGATTTTATTTTCCCTTCTTTCGCTGAGCGATGATTTTCCATAACTCTCGTACGCAGTATAAAATAGATTATTTCTTCCAGGATGGCAAAAAGTATAAATGCTGAAACAATAAGTACAATCCACATTGTCATTGATCGTTTCTCCTCTCTAGTACGGTAGTACATATATATGGTTATAAATACCTCTTCATGAAACGAATTAAACGTTGCAGGATAGGATGGTGAGCTGCGAAAGCTACTAAGTTGATTTGGATGAAACATTCTTAAAAAGGGAAGAATCATTATTGTGGTGAAAATAGATAAACAACAATCCATTATAATAATATTATGTAAACTAACCTTTCAGTAAAATTTTATTATTTTCTCATCAGTTTCTAATAATGTAAGAGGATAATAAATTGAAAGCTTATAAGGGAGGTAATGTTATGATGTGGATTCGCTTCATACCCATCCTGTTTTTTAGTTTTACAGCTTTGACGCTGTTCACTTATCAAGGAATTGAAATTTTTCAGGCTTTCAATGATTTTTTCACTAAGAAATAAAGGAATCAGTAATCATAGCAGGTGAGTGCATGAAAAAAATATTAGTAATTGAAGATGAAAAAAACCTATCAAGATTCATTGAACTGGAGCTCAGGTATGAAGGATATGATACCGGACTTGCATTTACGGGGAGAGACGGGCTTGAAATGGCCTTGAATGAGCAATGGGATGTCATCCTGCTCGATCTTATGCTCCCGGGACTCAGCGGCATTGAAGTTTGCAGGAGAATCAGACAGAGTAAGGAAATTCCCATCTTGATGATCACAGCAAGGGACAGTGTGATGGACCGCGTATCAGGTCTTGACAGCGGTGCAGATGATTATATTGTAAAGCCGTTTGCCATTGAGGAGCTTCTAGCAAGGCTGAGAGCTGTATTTCGCAGATCTCAGCAAGATGTACCGCAAACACCTGTCACCTCCTACGTTCATAAAGGTTTGAAGGTATATAAGGAATCAAGGCAGGTTTATAAAGAAGATGTTGAGATCGAAGTGACGAAGAGGGAGTACGATCTGCTTCTCGCTTTTATGGAAAATAAAAACATCGTTCTGACACGGGAAGTTTTATTGAATAGAGTATGGGGATATGATTCAGAAGTGGAGACCAATGTCGTAGACGTCTACGTCCGATATCTGCGTAATAAACTGGACTCCCCGGATGATGAAAGTATCATTCAGACAGTACGCGGAACCGGATATGTGATGAGATCATGAGTAAATGGAAGAGATGGTTTAAACCATCATCTTTAAAGATCAAGTGGGCACTTGCAGCCGGTTCAGCCATATTTATGGCGTTCTTCCTGTTCAGTTTCTTTCAATACCATGCAATTGGCAAATGGATGTTAGATGAAGAGGAGAACAACTTCAGCAGGGTTCTGGATGAGATAACCGTGTTCTTTAAACAGCGCGGCCCCGATATTGAATTGAAAGATATTTATGACAGCAGAGATCTCATGAAGCAAATTGCTGAGAAAGATCAGACGATCAGAATCCTTGATCGTCAGGGTAAACAGGAATTGGAAATCAGAGGGGAGAATGAACCTGCCTTTTATATCCCCTTCCAGCCTGTCAGAGATAAAACGGTCAAATTGATTGAATCCGATGGAAAGAAGGTTCTCATTGGACATACTCCTATACTCTCAAAGAAATTCAATGGATATGTAGAAATCATTCAGCCCCTCAATCGCTATGAAAAGATTATGAATAATCTATTCTGGATGATGTCGATTACCGGTGCCGCGGCATTATTGTTAAGCGCCTTATTGGGTTATCTAATGGCAAAAAATTTCATTCGGCCATTGAACAAATTATCAGAAGCGATGAGATCCATTGAACGGAACGGATTTCAAAGGCGGGTCGAAAATTCAAACGCCCACGATGAAATCAGTGAACTTTCGCAAATTTTCAATAAAATGATGAGTGAGATTGAAAAGTCCTTCAGACAGCAGCAACAATTCGTTGAAGATGCTTCGCATGAATTAAGAACCCCTATCCAAGTATTGGAGGGACATCTGTCCCTGTTAAACCGCTGGGGGAAAAAAGATCCGTCCATATTGGAAGAATCCCTGCATGTTTCTTTGGAAGAACTTGACAGAGTTAAACGATTGGTCGGTGAACTCCTTGAATTATCAAGGGCGGACCGTGAAATGACAGATATTGAAAACGCAAAAGTAAATATAAAGGATGCTTCTGATAAAATCATCCGGGATTTTGCATTCCTTCATCAAGATTACGTGTTTCAGCTCAAAAATGAAGTAAAACAGAATTCAGAAGCCTTTATTTTGAAAAGACATCTTGAACAGGTTTTGGTCATATTATTGGACAATGCAGTCAAATATTCCGAACCCCATACCAGCATCGAAGTTCTGTTATCTGAATATGATGAACATGTTCTCATTGAAGTCAGGGATGAAGGGATAGGGATTCCAGAAGAAGATTTGCAAAAGGTATTTGATCGCTTTTATCGGGTAGATAAAGCAAGGAGCAGGGAAAAAGGAGGGTACGGATTAGGTCTCGCCATTGCTTCTAAATTGATTTTTAACTATGGAGGAACAATCGAAGCGAAAAAGAATCAGCCTGCCGGGACACTCGTACGCGTCAAGTTAAAAAAGGCAATAGATAGAAATGAATAAATGTAGACGTCTCAGTATTTATCCGAGACGTCTATTTCTGTGTATTGCATATCTATGCTTTTAGGTATCTTTAGTTCAAGGATGCCTTCTCTGAATTGTGCGATTGCCCCTTTCTTTTTAACCAGCGCCGGAAGTGTAAGGACTTGCCGGTCACCGTGTTCGGGTATGTTCTCAATGATTGCCTGATTTGAGGTGTGAAATATTTTCATTTGTTTCATCCACTCTTCATCCGGGATTTTCATCCGGATATATACATCTTCAAATGTTTCAAAGATATTGACAGGAACTGATTGGGAAGAATTCGGTGGATGAGATCCCTTTTGATTTTGTTCCTCACCCATCGGATGAATAAAAGGCTGATTTCCCTTCATGGCTTCGTTAGGGTTCATCATACTGCTCCATCCGCCGGGAAACATCTTCTTCATCATTTCCTGTACATACGAATCAATTTCCTTCGGATTCATCTGGTTCATTTGTTCTTTCATGTCTTTGTTGAATGGGAATAGACTCCAAGGGAACATAAGCAACACCTTTCTTTACAACTGGGCCGTCTGTCAGCTGAGGGATGTCAAAAATCAAGAGTTCAACATTCCTTATGATGTAATATACTATGCAAATATGGGCGAAGAGTTCAGGTCCGGAGGTTAATCTTTTGTTTAACGGGGAAAAGAACAATGCCTGTCTTTTTGAAACACTTTTAATATACGATTCTTACAATCATTAAAAAATCACTAAAATGAGAAAAAGTATTTGGTTTTTTTTAGTAAGAGTAGTAAGATGGTTTATGAAAAAAGTTACCTTACTATGCATCCACAAGAAGGTGAGTAAGAAAGCGCTTAATAAAAAATTATTTCAGAATAATCGATTTTAAATGAAGATTTTTCACAATTTATTATGGGAATATAAGTTAAAAGGATAGGGAGCAGAGTAAAAACCGAAATTTTGAGAAATTTGTCATAAAGACTTTATCTTACTACTGCACAGTGATAAAATATCCTTGTAAGCGTTTTAGTGTTTTGTAAATTATTATTCTTACATAACAATTGATGAAGATTGAATTGTAAGGATACCTGATACCCAAATTATACTAACTGGCAAATAGTTGGAGGTTTTTCACGATGAAAAAGCAATCGACAAACCTAGGTGAGCCATGGCATTCATTTTATGGACCAAATCTGGGCTACGTGATGGAGGTTTATGAACAATTCCTTGATGATCCGTCTGAAGTAGACCCTGAATTGAGGGAGTTATTTGAACAATGGGGGCCGCCTGCTGCTGAAGATGCTGCAGTAATGGCTAACGCACAGAAAGCAGATGCTTCATTTACCCTGCCTGCTCAGCCTACAGCACTGAGTAAGATGGTAGCGGCTGTCAAATTGGCGGATAATATTCGTACATATGGACATTTAGCTGCAGATATCAACCCGCTGAATGACCGGAATAAAGATACAAGAAGAATCGAGTTATCCGAATTCGATTTAACAGAAGAAGACTTAAAGAGCATTCCCGTTGATTTTCTATGCCCTGATGCCCCATCTCACATTCAAGATGGCCTGCAGGCAGTCAACCACTTAAAGGAAGTATATACACAAAAGCTCGCCTTTGAATATGCCCATGTGCATGAGTTGGAAGAGAAGAATTGGCTTAGGGAAAAAATTGAATCGGGTTCTTATTTCTCCCCGCTTTCAAAGGACCAGAAAACCTCCTTATTAAAGCGTCTGGCTGAAGTTGACGGGTTTGAAAAGTATGTTCATCGCACATTTGTTGGGCAAAAACGATTTTCAATCGAAGGATTGGATACGATGGTGCCGCTTTTGGATGAATTAATCCGCTATTCTGTTGAAGCAGGCGCCAAAACCGTGAATATCGGAATGGCTCACCGAGGTCGATTGAATGTACTGGCACATGTGATCGGTAAACCATATGAAATGATATTTGCTGAATTCCAGCATGCACCAAGCAAGGATTTAATTCCTTCAGAGGGTTCGATCGGCATCACTTTCGGCTGGACCGGGGATGTTAAGTACCACCTTGGGGCAGATAGAGAGATTTCACCGCAGGCATTGCCCACTGCAAGGGCCCGCGTTACACTGGCAAACAATCCGAGCCACCTGGAAGTCGCAAGTCCAATTGTTGCAGGATATACACGTGCCGCACAGGAGAATCGTGAAGAAAGTGGATACCCAGTCCAATCAGATGAAACATCTTATGCGGTGATGATTCATGGCGACGCTGCTTTCCCTGGTCAGGGAGTAGTGGCCGAGACCCTGAATATGAGTCGATTAAGGGGCTACCATACCGGCGGTTCCATTCACCTTATTGCCAATAATATGATCGGTTTCACTACAGAAAGCCGTGACTCACGTTCAACGAAATATGCATCGGATACAGCAAAAGGCTTTGAAGTGCCGATCGTGCATGTGAATGCCGATGATCCGGAAGCCTGTCTGGCTGCTGCCGTATTAGCCTATGAATATCGTAAAACGTTTGGTAAAGATTTTGTCATCGACTTGATCGGTTATCGCAGATTCGGTCATAACGAAATGGATGAGCCTATGGTGACGAATCCTCAAATGTATTCAATCATTCAGAACCATCCAAATGTCAAAGATCTTTATGCAGAGAAATTGATTTCAGAAGGGATCGTCGCTAAAGAAGACGTTGATGAGATGGATGGTGACGTTGAAAAGGTACTGAAGGCCGCATATGAAAAGGTGCCGGCAAAGGATGAAGATCCGGATACTGTGCTTGCTCCGCCTGAAGATGTTGCAAACGGGCTGCCTGAACTGGGGACCTCCGTTGAATTCAAAAAGCTTCAGCAGATAAATGATGAATTGCTTAAATGGCCGGAAGGATTCAATGTGTTCAAAAAGCTTGAAAAAATTCTTAAGAGACGCAGTCAAGTTTTTGAAGGAAAAGGAAAAATTGATTGGGCACATGCGGAAACACTTGCATTTGCATCGATCTTAAAAGATGGAACGCCAATCCGGTTAACCGGGCAAGATTCTGAGCGAGGAACATTTGCCCAGCGCCACCTTGTTCTTCATGATGAAAAGTCCGGTGAGGAATACATTCCATTACATCATATCCAGGACAGTAATGCTTCGTTTGTGGTCCTTAATAGTCCACTGACCGAAACAGCAGTCGTCGGCTATGAATATGGCTACAACGTTTTTGCCCCTGAAACACTGGTTCTTTGGGAAGCACAATTCGGGGATTTCTCCAATATGGCACAGGTGATGTTCGATCAGTTCATTTCTGCCGGGCGAGCTAAATGGGGTCAGAAATCAGGCCTTGTCATGCTGCTCCCTCATGGATACGAAGGACAGGGTCCGGAGCATTCGAGCGCACGCCTTGAGAGGTTCCTTCAATTAGGAGGCGAATATAACTGGACAGTGGCCAACTGTTCTACTGCCGGTCAATATTTCCATATCCTGAGACGTCAAGCGGCAATCCTCCAAAAGGAAGAAGTCCGTCCGCTCGTCATCATGACACCTAAGAGCCTGTTAAGAAACCAATTTGCTGCTGTTACGGCTGAAGAACTTGCAGAAGGTGAGTTCCACTCCGTATTAGAACAAAAAGGATTGGGTCAAAACCACGAGGCAGTGGAACGCATTGTCATCGGCAGCGGTAAAATAGCAATTGACCTGGAAGAGAAACTTAAGGACGTGGATAAAACAGATTGGCTCCATATCCTGCGCTTAGAAGAAATATATCCTTTCCCTAAGAATGATTTGGAAGGTATCCTTGAAAGATATCCAAATCTTAAAGAGCTTGTATGGATACAGGAAGAACCTAAGAATATGGGAGCCTGGACATTCGTTGAACCGCGCCTTCGCGATCTCGCAGCTGACGGAGTAGAAGTTCAATACGTTGGCCGCCGCAGACGTTCAAGTCCTTCTGAAGGTGAACCAACCGTACACAAAAAAGAACAGGCAAGAATCATAAATGAAGCGTTAACTCGATAAGAAAGAGGAGGATATCACAGTGGCAGAAATCAAAGTTCCAGAATTGGCAGAATCAATTACAGAAGGTACGATTGCTCAATGGCTGAAGCAACCGGGCGAATATGTTGAAAAAGGCGAATATATTGTAGAGCTTGAAACAGATAAAGTAAATGTTGAAGTGATTTCTGAAGAGGCCGGCACTATTCAGGAACTCAAAGCTGATGAAGGTGATACTGTAGAAGTCGGACAAGTAATTGCCATTGTTGGAGCAGGCGGGGAAGCTTCTTCTGCACCTTCTGAACCGAAAGAAGATCAGGAAAAAGCTCCTAAGCAAGAGGAGAAGTCAGAAGAGAAAGCACCTCAACAAGAAGCACCTGTTTCCAAAGAAGACAAAAAGTCTCGTCCGATTGCATCACCGGCTGCACGCAAGCTTGCCCGTGAAAAAGGAATTGATCTTTCTCAAGTTCCGACCGACCCACTTGGACGTGTTCGCAAGCAGGATATTGAAGCATATGATAATAAACCTGCTTCAGCTCCATCCAAGCAAGCTCCAGAGGCGAAAAAAGCCCCTGTAAAGAAAGATGATGGCAAGCCTGTTGAACGTGAGAAGATGTCCCGTCGCAGACAGACAATCGCTAAGCGTCTTGTTGAAGTACAGCAGACAGCAGCGATGTTGACGACATTCAATGAGATTGACATGACGGCAGTGATGGAATTACGTAAGCGAAAAAAGGATAAATTCTTCGAAAATCACGACGTGCGACTAGGATTTATGAGTTTCTTCACGAAAGCTGTTGTCGCTGCGCTTAAGAAATATCCTTATGTCAATGCTGAAATTGACGGTGATGAAGTCGTACTTAAGAAATATTATGACGTTGGTGTAGCTGTTTCCACTGAAGATGGGTTAGTAGTGCCTATTGTAAGAAACTGTGACCGAAAAAACTTCGCAGAAATTGAAGGAGAAATCATGGAGCTTGCAACAAAAGCAAGAAATAACAAGCTTTCACTTTCAGACTTGCAAGGTGGATCATTCACTATTACCAATGGCGGGGTTTTTGGTTCTTTACTGTCAACACCGATATTGAACGGTCCGCAAGTTGGAATTCTTGGAATGCATACCATTCAACTCCGCCCTGTAGCGATTGATAAGGAAAACATGGAAAATCGTCCGATGATGTATATCGCTCTATCGTATGATCATAGAATCATTGATGGAAAAGAAGCTGTAGGTTTCCTTTCAATGATTAAAAACTTACTGGAAAACCCTGAAGATTTGCTTTTAGAAGGTTAATCTCTTTGTTTGAACGTGATAGATGAATGTGTTGGCTGATACATGAGAAGTGTATCAGTCTTTTTTTGTGCTTGTTTGCTTCACTCTATAATATACTCTGCATAAAATGTGGTAAAATGAAACGATTTTTCCTCAGGGAAAGATTTGGACGGAAGGAGAGTACTCATGATGAAGTATCTTCATTTCAACAAGATTTTGTTGTATACGTACCTTTTCCACAAAATCGGACTGTTGGACGGCGAACAAAAAAAGCAAATAGAAGATCATATCAGTCAAAAAATGAAAAAATATTGAAAAAGACAGACTCGAAATCAGAGTCTGTCAACTAATTATTTCTCAGGGGGTGAGAATTGGTTTCATTTATTTTCTTTATAATTCCAGTGTCATGATTTCCTAAAAGGTTTTAATCCACGGTTACGGATTTCTTTTCTTAATAATTGAATCCAGTCTTGATCATTCCCTTGTTTCTCAGCATCTCGATAAGCTGCAACCAACTGTTCATTACTTAAGATTTTCATGACCAACCTCCTAGGAATGTTTAAAATATAGAATTTTCTATATTTTCTTTTTATTTTACATAGAAACTCCGGGTTTGAAAAGTCTTTTTATTCAAATCCATCAAAAGTAGGATTTTAGCTTTTTTTGTAGAGAAAGGATTCATAACAAAAAATTTTGTCAAAACAGAAAGATTTGATGATGCTCCGCTAGAATAGAAAGAATAGGTAAAGGCTATGGAAAATTTCCATCTTTATTAGTTTGAAAATTTAAACTTTTGTGATAATATACACGCATAGAATATAATTCACGCTTAAGAAGTTTATCATTCAGACAAGGGGGATATACGTTTGACCGACATCTTACACATTACCATTGGGGATTTACTCGAAGAAAAGGCTCGCGTACAGCCTGAACATGAGGCAGTTGTCTATGCAGACAGAGGGCTGAGATGGACATATGAAGAATTGAACCTGAAATGCAGGCAGGCAGCAAAGGGGTTTATGAAACTGGGTATCGAGAAAGGCGAACATGTTGCAATCTGGGCATCCAATACTCCTGAATGGATTCTGAGTCAGTTTTCAACAGGGAAGATGGGAGCCGTACTGGTAACGGTAAATACTAATTACCGTACAGCCGAGCTCGAATATCTGCTGAGGCAATCGGATAGTACAACAATTATCCTGATGGAAGAATTCCGAGGAGCTTCTTATATCGATATGCTTTATGAAATCTGCCCGGAGCTCAATGACTCAGAACCTGGTAACTTACATAGTACAAAGCTGCCAAAGTTAAAGAATGTCATTGTGATGGGGGAGAGGAAATATCCGGGGACTTTCAATTGGAATGAAATCATGGAACTTGGCAGTGAAGTCGCAGAGGAAGAGCTGGATACAAGACTGAAGAGTCTTTCACCCCAGGATGTCATCAATATGCAATACACCTCTGGTACGACAGGTTTTCCAAAAGGGGTGATGCTTACACACTCGAACATTGTAAATAATGCTTTTAATGTTGCCGGATGTATGAGACTGACTAATGAGGACAGGCTGTGTATCCCTGTTCCATTCTTTCATTGCTTCGGCTGTGTGATGGGTACTCTGGCATGTGTGTCGGTAGGTGCTGTGATGGTGCCGATACAAGAGTTTAGAGCTGAACTGGTACTGAAAACCGTTCAGGAAGAAAAGTGTACAGCATTACATGGTGTTCCGACGATGTTCATCGGGGAATTGAATCTTCCCGAATTCGAAAAGTATGATATGAGCAGTCTACGGACGGGGATCATGGCAGGCAGCAACTGCCCGATTGAAGTAATGAAAGATGTCATGAATAAAATGGGCGCGGAGGAAATCACCATCGCTTACGGCCAGACAGAATCTTCGCCAGTCATCACACAAACACGTACTCATGACCCCCTTGAGTTAAAAGTGGAAACAGTCGGAAGGGCACTGCCTGAGGTAGAAGTGAAAATCGTTGAGCCAGGAACCGATAAGGAAGTACCAATCGGGACGCAGGGAGAACTTTGTACGCGTGGATATCATGTGATGAAGGGGTATTACAAAAATGAAGAGGCAACAGAATCAGCGATTGATGATAAGAAATGGCTGCACACAGGTGACCTGGCTGTAATGGATGAACATGGTTATTGCAGGATCACGGGAAGATTAAAAGACATGATCATTAGGGGCGGTGAAAATATCTATCCACGGGAAATAGAGGAGTTTCTGTATTCTCATCCTAAAATACTTGATGTACAGGTGATAGGAATCCCAGATGAAACATTCGGAGAAGAAGTCATGGCCTGGGTCATACTGAAAGAAGGTCAGTCGGCTACTAGTGAGGAAATTAAAGAATACTGCAGAGGTAAAATCTCTCGACATAAAATTCCAAGGTATATTGAATTCACTGACTCTTATCCGATGACAGCCTCAGGTAAGATCCAAAAGTTCAGACTAAAAGAACAAGCCCAACAAGCGATTAAATAGCTGAAGCTGTTTTGTAAGCGCATACTTAAAAGAAGACAGTCCATATATTTGTTTGGACTGTCTTCTTTTGGGTTCTGAAGCGTATTTAACTGAAAAATCAAAATGAGTTTGATAAAATATATCTAATACAATTAACTATTGAGGAGAGATAAAGTGAACGTATTTGTTTATGGCACATTAAGAAGACATGAAGAAAATCATTCCCTTTTAAAGGAAGCAGAACTGCATTATGAGCAGGCTTGGGCAGAAGGCAGGCTCTATGATACCGGGAAGGGATATCCTGCAATGAAAGAAGGGGAAGGGAGAGTCTACGGCGAAATATATAAAATAAATGATGCTCTTCTCCACAAACTGGATGATATTGAAGATTTCATAGAAGGAAGAGAAGAAAACCTCTATAATCGTCAACTGCAAGAAGTCAATACAGATCAGGGACCAGTCGAAGCCTTTGTATACTACGGGCTGGGGGAAAAGATGTTTCAAAATGAAGTATCTTCAGGTGACTGGAAAGTTCATCAATTTATTAAAGAAAAGCCGGAAAGGATTCTATATTTTGCTTATGGATCTTGTATGGATGATGCCCGCTTTAAACTGGCAGAAGTCGATCACCACTTTAAAATATGTCTTGGAGCCGGAGCTTTGAAGGGATATTCCATGAGATATCTGTTTAAAGTGGAGGACGGAGGACGCGGGGATATTATTGAAGATGGCGGTACGATGGAAGGAATAGTATACGATGTACCCCAGGAAGCTGTAGAATACTTGTTTACAAGAGAGGGAGTAGCCCCGGGGTGGTACAGGGCAGCTTTTGTAGATGTCTCAATCGGGGAAACAGTTTATAAAGATGTGCTTACCTTTATTGTGAAAACCAAGTTTGACGAAGTCCAGCCGCCAGAGCATTACGCGCGAGAAATCTTAAGGGGAAGCCTTCCTCATGTAAGTGCAGCATACCATTCAAAATTACAGCAGCAGCTAATCGATCTTGGAATGGTGGAAGAACAAGTGAAAAGTTTATTAAATGATTAAAAATCATCATATGATAAATCAGTGGAAATAAATGAACATTGTAAGGAAGTGCGAATCACATTAAACACAATGTTATGCCGGGCTGCTTAAAGTTTATACAGGGGAAGAAATAAATGATCAAAACTATGGTTCATACCAGTCTCTTCTGCTGAAATGGGGTGCTTTATGGAGAATTTGCTTCATTTAGTTGATCAATATGGTTATATAGCAATGTTTCTTTTTAGCTGGATTGTATTTTTAGGTCTGCCGGTTCCCAATGAAATGGCAGCGGCGTTTGCTGGATATCTTTCTGAATGGAGACAATTTGATCCTTACACCTCGTTCTTATTTATGTACCTCGGATTATTAAGTTATGGTATCTTCGGGTTTCTGATTGGCAGCCGCTTTGGGACCGGGTTGCTGATCCGGTTGATAAATGGCAAGCGGACGGCAGAACTTATCAGGAAGAGTGAAATCTGGATTGATAAATATGGCTTATTTGCTATTTCAATCAGCTACTTCATTCCGGGTGTCCGTCTGGCAATGCCTTATATAGCCGGAACAAGCAAGGGAATAAGCTTGTTCAGGTTTCTGTTGTATGCCGTACCTTCTGCGGGAGTTTGGGCTATTCTCTACTTCCAGATAGGGAGATATTTTCCTAAAAGTTTTCAATCGATCGTGGAAGAAATCAGTTCGAAAGCAGGGATCGCAGCAATTTTAATCTTCTCGGCAATAGTCATCTATTTCATGTTTCAATTGCTTCAAAACAGGTATTCCTCCCTTAGAAGGAAAAAAATAAGATATAGAAAATAAATAACCGATTTAACAAAGATCGTTAAGTCGGTTTATCTTTACATGGACTGACCATCATTTATAATCGCAAAATATCTTCCGCATATTCCAATTGCTTTGATGACGGTCCTGTGACCGTTTTTATCCTCGTAAATCTTCCCTATAGTATTAAACAGCAAATACTCATTTTTTATGTTGGAACCGGTCTCGATCAGAGTGAGGACAGAGTCTTCGCCGGCTTTTTTTGTGCAGGATACTTTTTCTCTACAATCAATTTGGTATTTTTCCTGCATCCATGTATAAAACTTCTCTTCAGTCGGACGATGAGTGATCATATAAAAACAAAGGAAAGTCACACTAACAACGACTAACTGCAGGATCATTTTTTTCATAAAGAAACGCCTTTCATTTCATATTTTCTCCTATAATATACCATATGCGACGTAAGAATAACAGTGGAATAAAGGAGATCATATGGAATAAAACAGTTAGCAGTTGAACAAATGATCTCGGAAGAATATACTAATTACATACAATCGTACTAGGAGGATTTAAATGATACAACATACTTGGACAGAAAATAAAGCAGTAAAGTTAGTAAAATGTGTACATACCGACGCCAAAAAATATACAGTGGAGAATGTGCTTGAAGTTGGCAAGCATTATGAAGTGAAAAATGAATCAGAAGACTATTACTTTGTTATTGATGAAAGCGGAAAAATGGGAGGCTTCTATAAAGAATACTTCGAAGAAATAAAATAAAGGTGCTAAAAAGCTGGTTTCTTCCTTTGAGTTGAAACCAGTTTTTTTAATAGTGAAAAGGGAAGCATATAAATAGCTGATTTACCAGCTGGAAAACATCCTTTAAGGGTGTTTTTTAATGGAAAGCTCTTCTTTTTGCAGTGAAAGCGCTCTTACATGTATGATGTGTCTAGTAGGCGAATTGGAAAGGATGTCATGGATGAATAACGAAACTGTTTTACCGGATACGGTTAACCATATTATTAACAAAAGAAAAGATCTTTTCAGCGAATCTCAGTATGGATATCTAGTAGGAGAGGGGGGATACTCCTCAAGTGATCATCACATAATTGAAGATAGTATCATCTCCTTATCACTGGGTAAAAACGTACTTTTGAAAGGACCGACCGGTTCAGGTAAAACGAAATTATCTGAAACCTTGTCTTCTATCTTCACACAGCCGATGCACAGTATCAACTGTTCCGTCGATCTTGATGCAGAAGCATTGCTGGGATTTAAGACCATCACTGATAAAGACGGCAAAAACTCGATTGAATTTATTGAAGGGCCCGTTATCCAGGCGATGAAAAAAGGGCATCTTTTATATATCGATGAAATCAATATGGCCAAGCCTGAGACATTGCCGATTCTAAACGGTGTACTCGATTACCGCAGAAGCATAACGAATCCATTCACAGGAGAAGTGATCAAAGCTGCCCCGACGTTCGGTGTAATTGCAGCAATAAATGAAGGGTATGTAGGGACCGTTCCTTTAAATGAAGCGTTAAAAAATAGATTCGTTGTTGTGGATGTTCCATATATCGAAGGTGAAGTTCTGAGCTCTGTCATTAAAAGCCAGAGCCAATTGAATGATGAGAAACTAATTAAAACGTTTGTTGCTCTGTCTTCAGATTTGTTGATACAGGTGAAGAACGGTCAGGTTTCAGAAGAAGCAGCATCGATCAGGGCTCTATTGGATGCTTGTGATCTTGCTGTTTACTTACCCGCTAAACGGGCTATTCAGCGTGGAATCATTGATAAACTGGAAGATGAGCGGGAGAAAGCGGCCATAAAAAATATTGCAGAAACCTTATTTGAATGAGGGATTGATGATGGAAAGGTTTATACAATTCAACGATGAAACGATCGATTCATTTTTGTTTATGGAGATGGCGGATTTAGCAAAAACTTTGGCCAAAAATGGTGAGATGGAATTAAAATACGGTCCTTATTCTTATATAGATTATAAAGAGCAAACGGTGTATGTCAGCCATTTTTGGGATCACAGGCATAGAGCGGATGAGGTGAACGGTTTAAAAAGCGATATTTACCTCAGGACTGTCGGAAACCTTTCAGAAACGGATAAGGAAGAAGTAAAAGACTATATTAAGAAGGTCAAAAAGACGTCTATCCCGAGATTTTCTAAACAGTTATTTATGATGGGCGAAGATTTGCGCCTTGAGGAGATATGCAAAGCGAAGAGACCTGGGACTAAGCATGCATTTGCAACGAGAAGATTATTGTACCGTCAATATTTCAAGGCGCAATTGAATGTGAATTTAACAAAAAGCGTGTTTACAGATTCATTGTTCAATGCATTATTTCTTATGTTGAATGCCCAGTCACCTTTGGATAAGCCTCCTTCCATCAATGAAGAGCTCGACTTAGCCATGCCGTTCTTGCAGTCTTGGATTACCCGCTTCTATGAGACGGCATCAACTGCAGAGGTAGTGAAAATTTGTATGGAAATCATCGACGTTATCGATGAGATCGTAAAGAATGATATGCTCAATGAATATTTTCATTTACCGGAAGACGCTTATGAACAAACAGTGTTTACCGAAGAAACGTTTGAGGACCTGAAAAGGAAGGACCCACTGGCTAATCAGGACGTCCTGGAAGAAGAAAGCACCGGCGATGAAGAAGTGTTGGATGAAGAGTTCCGAACATGGCATAGAGAAACGGAAGATAAAGGTGAATCATTTTTACAATTCGACCTGGATCAAGGATCGCAATCTGATTTGATGGGGGAAGGTGTCCGTGAAGGGGAGGATGGAGACCAGGCAATGGCGATGGTCCAAGGTTCCGCTCAGGAAACCGACAAGGAACATTATGATAATGTGAAAGCAGCTGAGAAGGAGCACGAAGAACTGAAAGGAGGAGGGGAAAGTAAATATGGAAAAGATAATCGATATGCCATTCCCTATTTCCTCTCACCTTCCATCCCAAGCTCTGGAGACTGGCAGCTATATAATACTTATAAAGCGGAAATCGCCCCTTTTCAAAAGAAACTTCAGAAAATGATTGAGAAAACGCTGGAACATAAAAGGATTCAACCACGTTCAGACCTGCATTTTGGCCGTTTAAACAATAAGCTGCTTCGTTTTATCACAGATGATAATCCAAGACTTTTTTATAAAAAACAAAATCCATCTTCTGAAATTGATGCAGTTTTTTCTCTCTTGGTCGATTGTTCAGGTTCAATGTTTGATAAAATGGATCAGACAAAACTTGGTATTTCATTGTTTCATGAGTCATTGAAATCCGTTCGCGTCCCACACGAAGTTGTAGGGTTCTGGGAAGATACGAATCAGGCAACCATGACCAGCCAGCCGAATTATCTTAAGCCCGTAGTAGATTTTTCTGCTTCTTTGAAACCATCTTCTGGACCCGAGATTTTACAATTGGAACCTGAAGAGGATAATCGCGATGGATATGCCATACGATTGATGACTGAAAGAATCTTGAGAAGAAATGAAAAGCAAAAGTTTCTCCTTGTCTTTTCAGACGGTGAACCAGCAGCGATGGATTATGATCAAAATGGAATCGTCGACACACATGAAGCTGTGCTGGATGCAAGAAAACAGGGAATCGAAGTAATCAATGTGTTCCTCTCAAATGGGCCTATTGATGAAGGTCAACGAAATACTATCCAAAATATTTATGGGAATTACAGTATCCTGGTCTCTGAAGTCGAAGAGCTCCCGGATGTATTGTTTCCTTTGCTTCGTAAACTTCTTTATAAAAGCATTTGAACTGCCCTCACTATGCAAGCTTGAGAAGGGAGTCTTCTATCGGAAAAATTGAATAGACTGCAGGCGATTCACCAATTTGGGTGTAATCGCCTATTTTTTGTATAGTAAATGTTTCATTTCATAATATTGTATTAGTTGGAAAGTTTAAGGTTTAGGAAACATGTGATGGGTTATTAATGTAATCATAGGCACAAGGCAGTTCAATATAGGGGGTTGTAACGTGGAAGAAATAGATCTGCATCATATTTTTGAGCTCGGGCTAATATTGGTGATGATCGCAGCAGGGATTACTGCGGTTGCCAAGAAATTCAAACAGCCATATCCGATTGCACTAGTCATTGTAGGAGCGTTGATAGGACTACTTAACATACCTATTTTAGAACCTCTGAAAGAGTTTATTACAGAGGGGGAGGTCTTTAATTTTGTCATCATTACCCTATTCCTGCCTGCGCTTTTGGGAGAGGCAGCATTAAAACTCCCGTATTCCCAATTAAATTCGAACAAAGAACCTGTATTGGCTCTTGCCTTCGGGGGAACGTTTATATCCTTTTTAATCATTGGTTTCTCAGCATATTTTTTCTTTGACTTTCCTATTCCTGCAGCATTTGTGTTTGGTGCGTTAATGAGTGCAACAGATCCTGTAAGTGTGCTGTCGATTTTCAAAAGCGTTGGAGTGAAGAAAAGGCTGGCTGTCGTGATAGAGGGTGAAAGTTTATTTAATGATGGGTTGGCGGTTGTATTATTCAATATTTCTGCTTTCTATTTGCTAACGTACATAGATGCTGGATGGGCTGGTCTAGGAAGTGGTTTGTGGGAATTCATTCGCGTTGTTTCACTGGGAGTCATTATTGGAGGATCATTGGGCTATGCCTTTTCCATCCTTACAAAGTATTTTGATGATTACCCTTTAGAAATTATATTTAGTATAATCTTATTTTATGGTTCGTTCCTGCTCGCTGAAAGTGTTCATGCCTCCGGGGTTATTGCGGTGGTGATTGCAGCACTCATCTTCGGTAATTATGGCGGCAAGATCGGTATGAGCCCGACGACAAAGCTTAATATCAACAGCTTTTGGGACGTAGCAGCTTTACTTGCTAACTCACTTGTGTTCTTAATGGTCGGGCTTGAAATAACTAGAATTGATCTGGTAGAGAAATGGCCGTTGATTTTTGCTGCGATTCCAATTGTGCTGATCGCCAGAAGTATTGCAGTTTATACAAGTCTGTCTTTGATTAGTAATTTCCCACACAAATGGAAGCATATATTGAATTGGGGAGGATTAAAGGGTTCTCTTTCAGTTGCCCTGGTATTGAGTCTCCCAAGGGATTTTCCGGCGAGGGAGGATGTATTGATTCTGGGGTTCAGTGTTGTCCTCTTCAGCCTGGTCGTTCAAGGGTTGACCATTAAACCATTAATTTCCTTACTTGGAGTAAAGGCGAAAGAAGGGGAGCATCAGGAATTTCAGGAACTGCTTTCCCAGGTCCATCGTTATGAAACCGCAATTTCTGAAATTCATCGTATAAAGCAGAAGCTATATATTACCGACTCTGTCTCAGCGGAAATAATAGATATGTATAAGAAACGAATTGACATGATTAAAGCCCAATTAAACGAGCTATATGAAGACTATCCTGAGTTGAAGAATAAACAAATCTTAACGATTAAGAAGCATGCGCTATATGCTGAATACGATGCTGTCATGAAACTTGAAAAGGAAGAGATCATTTCAAGTGCTCTTGCAGAAAAGCAATATGACGCAATCACTGATGCCATTGTAAATAATGAAGAAAAGTAAAGAGGCGCAACGGACGCCTCTTTACTTTTTTACTTCCATTAATTTTTGTTTCAATTCTTGTTCCATGACTACCATTTCTTGCTCTGCTTGCTGACGTTTTTGTCGCCCCTCTGCTTGAATGGTTAAAGTTTCCTCAATAGTTGCAATTAAATTTTCCTGTGTTTTTTTAAGTGTTTCCACATCAATGATTCCCCGTTCATTTTCCCTTGCTGTTTCAATACTGTTTGTTTTCAGCATTTCAGAATTCTTCAGAAGAAGTTCATTGGTTGTACGGGTCACCTGTTTCTGCGCATTGACTGCTTTTTGTTGATTCAATAATGTCAAGGCGATCGCGATCTGGTTTTTCCACAGGGGAATGGCAGTAAGGATGGATGCCTGAATTTTTTCTGCAAGTGCCTGGTTTGTATTCTGGATCAAACGGATCTGCGGGGCTGATTGAATGGTCATCTGCCTGCTCAGTTTAAGGTCATGAATCCGCTTGTCTAATCGGTCAAGAAACTGCATGGTGTCATTGACTTCCTGGAACAGCAGTTCATTACCTGATGCTTCTGCATTCATCCTTAACTCGGGGAGAAGGGTGCGCTGGATGTCATTCCTTTTATGCTCTGCAGCCGCTATATAAATGTTCAAAGCCTGAAAGTAGTCTTTGTTCTTATCATACAGGGTCTCCAATAGCCTGTTATCATCCAACAATGTTTTCTTTGAATGTTCCAGGTTCACTGAAATCCGGTCAACCTGGGAGCCGATCTTTTGATATTTGGAGAGGACTTCCTGCAAGGAAGATGAGACCTTGCGGAACAATTTTTTAAATACGCCTTTCTGCTTTGAATTCAGCTCTTCCGGATCCATTTGCTTTAGTTTTTTCATGAGGTCGCCTAAAACATCTCCAATTGGACCGATATCTCTTTTTTGAACCTGGTCAAGCATGGTGTGGGAGAAATTGGACAGCTGATTTTGAGCGGCAGTACCGTAGTTGAGAACGGCTTCATAATTTTTATGATCAATCTGTTCTGCCAATTGTCTTGCTTTATCCTGCTGCTCTTTGGTGAGCCGGTCCATTAATGTGGGAGATTCACCGGTTTGACTTTTCATTTCATTTGAAAACGGATCGGATAATAGTTGATCCAATTCATTGAGCTCGTGACGTTGTTCCATGATAAAACCTCCATCATCTATTTTAAATCTTTTTTATTGGACAGGTGCTTGTTTGCAAAGTTCAATTCTATCTTTAAATGATCCATATCTTCAGCCAGTACCAGCTGCAAATCTTTCTCCAATGAGTTAATTAATTCATCCAGAGTCGTCCGGGTTTGCTGGAGGGATAAAAATGCCTCCTGGTTTTTTCCGGGCTGAGCTGCAAGGAAGGTATACTTTTCCGTCAATTCCACAACCGAATCCAAGTGGTAATAGAAAAAGGATTCAGCGGCATAATACCGTTTCGGCTCTTTATTCACTAGTTGAAAGATTCTTCTCGATAACCTGTTTATTTCAAGGATTTGTTTAAAAGCACCAAGAGAACGTACCTTTAATTGCTGTTTCTGCAGGCGTTTGATCTTTTCCTTCGCTTCTTTCAAATTTCTGCTGATATAACGGAAATCCCTTTTTGTAATTCCTTTTTTATTAAGCCACCAGCTTTTTTGTATTCCTTTAACGATAAAAAAGGAGAGAAGACCTGTGACTGTTCCGGAAAGAAAAGTGAGGGGGAAGCCAATATCAAATGCCAGTAAATAGACGATAAAGCTGGTCATGCCGATAGATACGGCAAGTACACTTCTGATAATTACATGCAAAAACGTATTCATTTCATCTACCCCTTAAAGAAAATGCTTTCCTATTATACGGATAAAAGGATGCAAAAGTTTCATAAATATATACTTATTGTAACAGAACAGGGCGGCTGGTTATACTATTCGAGGGTCTTTATTCGTGCTTCATAAATTGTAAGGAATTAACTACATTCTTTCAATTTTATAACATTTAACAGATTTGTGATTAAAGAATAACTTTTTTTGATAGAATGATTTAGTAGATTGACGAGACAGGTGTGTGGACAGATGAAGAAAAAGATATTACTGATGATCTTGGTTGTATTCGGGGCAACCCAGACTATGACATCAGCTAATGAACACCCAATAAAAAAACCGGATTCACTTTTCAGTAAATCGGCTGTCATGATAGATTCCGGTACTGGAAGTGTCCTTTATTCTAAGAATGCCCATAAGAAAATGAACCCTGCAAGTATTACGAAAATTGCTACTGCCATCTATGCTCTTGAACATTCAGACTTGGAGGATATCGTTACAGTAAGTAAAAACGCGGCTAATACAGAAGGATCGACAGTCTATTTATTGCCCGGCGAAAAGATTTCCTTAGAGCAATTGATGCAGGGGATGATGGTCAATTCAGGAAACGATGCTGCAGTGGCGATTGCAGAGCACACAGAGGGATCGGTGAATTCCTTCGTGAAAAAACTCAATGTTTTTTTAGAAGATGAGGTGGGTGTGCATAAAACTCACTTTGAAAATCCGCATGGCCTATATGGTGAGAACCACTTTACGACTGCTTATGATATGGCAAAAATCACAAGCTATGCTATGAAGAACGATGATTTCAGAGTACTTTTCGGAATCGGCTCGTTTGAATGGAAATCTGAAGGCTGGAATACGACGCTTTTTAATCATCATAAGTTAGTAAAAGGTGAACTGCCTTATCCCGAAGTGACCGGGGGAAAGAATGGTTTTATTACTGAAGCCAATCACACACTCGTCACTTCGGCTGAAAATGATGGATTATCAGTCATTGCAGTCACTTTAAACGCTCAAAGTAAACGAGCAATCTATAAGGATACTACTTCATTACTGGATTATGGATTGAATCAGTTTGGACGGAGCTACATTGCCAAGGGCAGTAAATTTCAGACGGCACACAGCACTTTTCAATTAAAAGAGGATTTTCATTTTACAAAGCGAATCAGCGAATCAGTAAATGAGGTGGTGAATGAAAAGGGCATCATGACGATTTACAATGAAGAAAACCAAGAAGTCGCGACCACAGAACTTCACTCGGTTCTCAAGTCTGAAAATGGTGACCAGGAAGTGTTAGCGTCCAGCAGTGATAAAACGGAAGAAAGTGATCTTACTGATCCAAAAATTTTTTACTCTGTATTTCTTTATCTGATCATACTGGTTATGATGGGTATTTCTATGATTCGGAAAAGGGAACAGGAACTCTAGCATACATGATAATAAACCGGACAGGCTGCCCGTGGCGGGCAGCCTGTCTACAGTCAATCAACAATAATGTATCCGATCATTGGTCCGTTGTTTTCCATAGAATGATGAGTTTCACATATTAACCGGTATGTCCCTTCTTTTGAAAAAGTAACATTTACAATGGTTTCCTCCCCCTTTTTTACGGTTCCCTTGACGTTTGTTCCTTCGATATAGAACGGATGGGCTTCACCATTCACACCATGAATGCGAAGCTGGACTGCTTTGCCTTTTTCCACAACGATGGTGCCTGGATCCCATCTGTACGCTTCAATTTCTTCGCCATCTGCGTTGTGCGTTTTGAATTCCCCTGTCACCAATTCGATTTTCTGAACGTCGGCTGAATTCCCCAATGAAACGGTAGGATATGAGTTTTGGGATTTATAAGCCCAGAAAGACCCTATGCCGATAATCAGAATCGTGAATAAGATTGCAATAATAGATGATTTCTTTAATACATAAAACTTCAAGATTTATCCCCCTCTTAACTAAATTAAAGCAGCAGCTTTATATTATTGTTATGCGGGGGATAAAAGGAACTTGTCTATTAGTAATCATTTTCATATCATTTTGATTTTCCCTTGTTATTAGGTAGAATTTGAGGGAGACAGCAAGGAGGGTGAAGCATTGGAAAACAAGTGGAAAGTGATATTGACAAAAAGTGATGCCGAACCGTGGTGGTTTTTTGAGGAGTGGAAAAGGGATATAGTGGAGCAGTGGGAGTTTGATAATAAAAAAGATGCATTGGCTAAATACATGAATGAGATTGTAAGGTTGAACAACCTGTTACCGAATATGATGACGAAACAATATAATTCCATCGCTTTCTGGGACCCGGGCGAAGTAGTGTTCTGTGAGGCTTGCGACGATGATTTACAAATGTATCACGGGATCATTCTATTTGAAAATGATGGTCCCATGGAGATGAATGATAATCAAGATCAATTGATCAAAGATTTAAAGTCTTTGGTCCCAAAGCAAATTTGATGAGGGGGAATGTGGCGTGTTTCCACATTCCTTACAAAGTGGAGTGAATATTCTTAGTCAGTAACCCCGGTTCTGATAAGATTTAGTTCGACTTTCACATCAAATGTTGCATCTTTATATAAATTATCCCACTCCTCCTGGGTAAGAGAACCGTGATTTCTGACAGTCTTATATTCCATTCCGAACCCTATGGGGTCAACTTTTGCTTCTTGCAGCATTTTAATATTCTTCATAATATTCTTTTTTATATATTTACTTGTTTCTTTCTCTACAAGCTTCATTATTTTTGGTTCGGACAGCTTCAATTTTTCGGTTATCTCATGGAGGCGCGCATCAATTTTTAATTTTATAGTAAAGGTGGGTTTCTTCTGCTTGCCGGCTTTAATATGATGATCAGATTTTATACTGTCGAGGACAATAAATATTTTTTCCTCTTCATTCATTTCCTCCCTGTTCGAGTTGTCATCTCGCGAAATATGAGATTTGAAAGGTTCCAACGGCAATCCGACTTCCACACTTCCGGCAGTATTGTAGTTTTCAATTATCGACCGAATATAAAACAAATCTTCGTTTTTGATCTCTTTAACAAATCGATCCTTGTGAAATAAGGCAAACCCTTTTATATTAAGTGTGCCTTCTGAAGCAGACAGTATAGGAAGGATGGGGTCTTTGCCAACGCTACCGGTGTCTGTGATAAATTCCTGCAGGGTGGGTGCGATCAAAAGTTCGCTCTCCACGTTTTGTTTCACAAGGTTATATAAATACGTCCCTTTATTGGAGTGTTTTTCAGTCATTTCATAAGTGAGTATATCTTCTGCTGTCGTATCAGAAACTGCCAAGTATACCATGTTACCGATAGAAGAATCTCTTTCAAGCGTATCAACGAGATGCGAAATCCCTTTGCCTGCCAATTCTCTTCCATAAATGGCAATTCTCAATTGCCCGGAAACAAGTTTATGGTCAGTATCGAAATTGAGGGATAATCTGGCACCCTTTGTAGTGTTTGCTTGACTTGAGAGAACTTTTTCGACATCCTGCATAGCGGGATTGAACTGATACAACACGATTGTTCCTTGCAGCTCATTGTTATCTGACTCATCATATCCCACTGCTGTAATCATACCGAGACTCTCTAAGTATTTATTTTCCACACATCCGCCGAGCAATGAAACCGCCAGCAAGATCAATAGGAGTAAACATCGTTTTTTCATCCTTTAGCTCCTTTCATTTTAGTGAATGACTGTTTGATCTTCACTACAACAAATAAGAAACAAGGATAAATGAAAGACAACATGAAACTAAATGTCCCAACTTTATCGGTGACCGTATTCATTGTCAAGCGATCATCGATCAGAAAGCTTCCCGCTACTAGTGCAATGGCGAAGCAATAAATCGTTTTTTTTTGTGAAAAATTGAACACCCGTTTGACACCCCTGGTTGCAGCCCAGAAATATATACATATATTCGGCAGGATGACCATCATCCAAAAAGAAACGGCAATGAATTCAAATCTTTCAAGATTTGGGATCCTGACAATCTTAAACATGGACAGGACCGGCCATATCGTCTTCAATATTGATTCTTGTGAAAAAAACCCAATACTTACTGCAGTAACCAGGGTCAAAAGAAATGTGCTGTACCAGGTACCGAATAACGCATACCGCAATGCTTTCTTTTTTTCTTTAACGTAGGGATAAACAATCAATAATAATTCAAAACCAATCACTGAAAAGCTGACTTTATAAATTGCCATCAGATGTTCTTTCCAACTTGAAACAAAAACAGGCTGAAGATGATTGAGGTCCAAATGCTTTATCGGAGTATAAATCACCAATACCAGCCAGAATGTGATGATCAAACCAAGAAAGGTAACTCCGACAACCACTCTGATTCCGCCAAGCACCGCATAGCTTGCGAGAAAGACTAAGAATGTAACTAAAAGCCATGTTGGCATTTTCGGAAAAATCCATGCCTGCACCATTTCTGTGTAGTTCATCATAATCACATATGTAACAATCAGAAAATACAAGATATAGACAAGATTAAATAGTTTGCTTATCCATCTTCCGAAGATATCATATTGAATCCCATATAAGTCTGCACTGGAGTAACAGGCGAGTAATTTTGAGATGAAGAATAGAACAATCGAAACCACAACCCCGGATGCAATGATGGAAATCCAAGCGTCCTGCCCGGCTTCCATGAATACAATCCTGGGAAGCCCTGCAATTCCAACACCTATTTGAGCAGTATGGAGAATAAAAGCAACTAAAAAAGTGTTGAATATTAAGTTTTTCTTCGGTTCCAGATTCACTTTCATTCTGCTCATCCTTTATGCAAGACTATGGTGCGAACGCAGCAAAATACCTTTTGAAGAATCAACTAAGTAAATAGGGGAATATCATTCGTCAACATCTTTTTTCTGTTTGATTTTTTTTGCAGGAATTCGGGTCGAATCTCCAGGACGGTTTGAGACCGGTCTTTGTACTAAAAATTGATAAGGTAGCCGGAAGATACTATACTTCCAATCAGAAAATCTGAATGGGTAAATAGGTGTAAGATATGGCCTGCCCAGAGTAGTTACTTTTAATAAATGAATCAATATGAAACAAAGACAGAACATGATTCCAACCCCTCCGTAAAGGCCGGCCATCATTATGACAGGGAAGCGGATCATTCGAACTGCCGTACCTATGGCGTAGCTTGGTGCAGTGAAGGAACCGAGGGCACTGATGGCAATAATGATGATCAGGATATTACTGGTGAATCCCGCATCGACAGCAGCCTGACCGATCACAATACCACCAACGATACCCATGGTCTGACCGACTTTTGTAGGCAGCCGTGCTCCTGCTTCTCTTAACAGTTCTATGACAAATTCCAATAGAAGCGCTTCAAAAACGGGAGGGAAAGGTACATTCGAACGTGATTGACCCAATGAAACCAATAATGCGGAAGGTATCACTTCATAATGGAATGTAGTACGGCTACATAGGCCGGGGTCAATAACACGGAAAAAAATATCGCAATAAATCGGATCAACCTCAGAAATGTCCCCATGTTCCATCTCATGTAAATATCCTCAGTCGATTCAAAGAAATTCATGAATGTAGATGGACCAATGATAACAGTGGGACTACGATCGACAAGCAATCCGATCTTTCCGTGCAGTAGAGAAATAGTAAGCCGGTCAGGAAGTTCCGTTGTGATGAATTGTGGGAATACGGTAAAGGAATTATCTTCAATCATCTGTGAAAGAACCGTTGAATCGATGATACTATCGACTTCAAGTTCAGTGATTCTTTGCCTGAATGTGTTTACATTTTCTTCGTCCGCTATATCTTTTATGTAAACCATCTGAACTTTCTTCTTCGCTCGTGAGCCAATCATTAACGTCTCAACACAGAGCTTTGGATCATTAAGATTCGATCGGATGAGATTTAAATTCTTTGAAATCGATTCTGTGAAAGATATCTTGGGACCGAACACGAGTGACTCTGTTTCCGCCTTTTCCAGCCCTCGTGTCGCTTTATCCTGTATATCTGCAAGAATCCCGTATGTATCATTTTCCCTGAACAAATATGCAGAACCATTCACAAGCTTTTCTACTACCTCGCTTATTTGATTCGTTCGGGTTATGTCTGCTATGTTAACTTTATTTGCTAACGTTTCTGCGTCAGATTCTTCCTTAATATCTTCGAGAGGCCGAATGATGCATTCGTTCAATGTTTTTAGATCAACGAGGTCTTCAAAATAGAAAATGACAATTTTTTGGTTATGCGGCTGTAGAATTCTGAAAACCAAATCATCGCTGCTGCTCACAAATGATAGTATTTCTTGTCTGAAGTTTTCAATATCAAAGCTATGAGCAGCGTTCGTTTCAAGATTTTCGGCTGCTTTTTTGCGTCTGAACAATTCTCATCACCCTACGTGTGTGTTTATGCTTAGATTTCCCAGCTTTGATATTCTTACTCATGTTAAGTATGCGATATAATGAGATTAAATACATAAATTTGACAGTCGAAGGTGAAGATAAGACTGGAGGTGACGATAGATGAGTAGAAAGAAAGAGGATCCATCTAAGTCGATGTTAGGTTCTTCACAAGTGGAGGGACAGGGAACGACCAATCAGGAACTATCCCGAGGCACACAAGCAGATTCTTCGAGGTTGAAGAAGAAAAAGTAAACAATGCAGTTTTATGCTGTATATAATTTCAGTGGTTATTATCGGCAGGACGTGCGTGTATATAATTATGGAAGCAAGTGTGGTATAATGGTATTAACCGCAGAATAATTACTATATTACCCCCAGTTTTAATTATATAACGTTTTTGAAATTGCTGAGCAGCATACCACAATCAGTTTTTTCGTGCCCGGCATGGAAATCCTGCTTACCTTAAAGGAGGACATTCAATGGCTTTTGGTCGTCGAAATCAAGTAGAGGAAGAAATAAAAACTGAAGAAACAAAGATTTGGGCTTGTTCATCTGATGAATGTAAAGGATGGATGCGAGATAACTTCAAGAGTGAAGTCTCACCTAAATGCCCACTTTGTAACGCTGATATGGAAACATCCACAAAAGTACTTCAAGTTGTAGATAATCCTCACCCAACAATGAAATCGTCCTGAACATTCGAAAGGCCAATCTTCTGATTGGTTCTTTTTTTTGTTCAATTTGTGTCATGAAAATAGTTATTAAATTCTTAAACGCTTTTTGAATTCATGAATAGAATATAATGTATGTATGGATAAAGGAGGGAGCATCATGTCTAATAAAAAAGAAAAAGAAGTAAAGGCAGACTCTGAAACAAAAGAGGATACTATATGGGACAGCTTCTGGAAGCTTACTAAACCAGAAGCGGGTGAACCGGGCAAAGAGGAAGATAACTTTAAATGGTTTTGATTTTCAGAGACTGCACAGGACAATTCAGCGCCTGTGCAGTTTTTTTGCAGCTTAAAGATCGTGCTTATTCAATATGTTTAGTGTCATGCAGGATTGGAAAAAGAATAGTAAGAACCTTTGTATTGAGGAGGCATCATGTATTGATTATTGATAATGTACGATTGTATGATGGGCACGAGTATACGCAAAGCGAATTGAACTATCATGTCATTCTTGAGGACGGAAAGATTAAGGGTATCGGAAAAGGTCGAACCCCGGAAAAAGGGACTCATGTGACAGATGGCAAGGAAAGGGTGCTGGTGCCTGCATTTCATGATTCTCACCTTCACTTCCTGCGCTACGGCTTAATGAAAAGAGAACTGGACCTAAGAAATGTTACCAGTTGGGAACATATGAAAGAAGAAGTTCGAACTTATTATCCTGAAATGGAGGAAGGTGACTGGATTGTAGGACGGGGTCTTGAGGATAGTGGATTTACCGATCGTGATTCGCTTCTGGAAGCAAAAGACCTCGATGAACTTCATTTACATACCTATATGTTCTTTCTTCATGAGGATGGACATGAATGCATAGTCAATCATAAGGTGATGGACTTATTGAAAAAAGAAGAAGGATTCAAGGATATCCCTGAAGATTTCAAAGAGAAGGATGGCCGTGGGGAATGGACTGGACGATTTAAGGATACGGCTGTTCATTTTATTAAACATCATTTTCGCAGCAGAAGTACGGAAGATGCCAAAGATGCACTTCTATATGGAATTCCCCACCTTCTAAGACATGGAATCACGACAATCCATAGCGATGACTTGAACTTTATCGGTTCTTACGAAAGGCTTTGGGATGCATACACTTCTCTCGAAAAAGAAGGGAAATTACCGATAAGAGCATATCTTCATCATTATATTTTTAAAAAGGATGACTTGAAGGATTATCTGGCTAATCATACTTATAGAACCGGGGAAGGAACCGAGCAAGTGAAAGTGGGGGCCGTTAAGATATTTCTGGACGGGACTCAAAGGCTGCATACAGCCGCAATGAGAATACCGTATCACGATAAAGAAGATACTTCAGGCAATGTGGTCTATACCCAGGAACAATTGAATGACATCCTGAGGCTTGCAGGTGAGAACAGTATGCAGGTTGCGATGCATGCTATAGGAGATAGGGCGGTAGAACAGGCGATAACAGCCTTGGAACAGCCCGGGGCACGTACGGATCTATTGCGTCATAGAATCATTCATGCACAAACAGTTGGCCAGGACTTACTTTCCCGCCTGGAGAAGCTTAATGCAGTCATAGAGACTCAGCCTTCATTTCTATTAAGTGAATGGGATAAAAAAGAAAAATGGGTAGGAAAGGACCTCCTTCCTTATTGTGATGCTTTTAAAAGCTTCAAGAGAAGCAATATTCCTTTTACGCTTAGTTCAGATTTACCTATAGGTTCCCTGAATCCATTTGAAGGGATGTTCGCTGCAGTGAATCGGACAGATCTTGAAGGAAAGCCGAGGGGAGGATGGCAGCCTCAAGAAAAACTGTCAATTGATGAAGCGTTCCGAGGCTATACTTCTGTTCCCACTCTGATTGAGCTTTACGAAAAAAATAATGAAGGCAGGTTGGTGAAGGAAGAAAGAGCTGATTTCCTGTTAATCGACCGACATCCATTAGAGGTGGATAAAGAAAAGATTCATCAAATAAAAGTGGTTGAAACGTGGATCTCCGGAAAAAAAGTTTACGATATTCATCAGCATTGACTTTCATGTTAATCCAGGGGGGGGTTGAGCCCCTGTGGATTGTACTTTTTTATGTCTTCATTTTTTTATGTGTTGGCACATGATTTAAAGTAGAATACAATAAAGGGAAGAAAAAGATTGGAGGTATTCAATTGATAGGAGAAGCCCAAAACGTTCTAAAGCAATATTTTGGATACGATGAGTTCAGAGTTGGACAGGCAGAAATCATATCTACTATTTTGTCTGGCAAGAATACAGCCGGAATCATGCCGACAGGAGGGGGGAAGTCAATCTGTTATCAGATCCCTGCACTGATGCTTGAGGGTGTCACGCTGGTCATCTCGCCTTTAATATCCCTGATGAAGGATCAAGTCGACTCATTGACGGTTCAGGGCATACCCGCAACTTACATCAACAGTACGTTAAGCGCCTCTGAAGTGGAAGAAAGAATGGAAGAAACATCACTTGGAGAATACAAACTTCTTTATGTAGCTCCTGAAAGGCTGGAATCTTCACGTTTTACTAATTTTCTGGATTCATTAAAGATACCTTTGGTCGCGGTCGATGAAGCACATTGCTTATCTCAATGGGGACACGATTTCAGACCGAGTTACTTAGGAATATACAATGCAGTGAAACAACTTTCCTCCAAACCTGTTATTTTGGCATTGACTGCAACAGCTACCCCTCAAGTTCAAATCGATATCCTCAATCATTTACATATTCCTGAAGAGAGTAAGGTACTGACTGGTTTTCAACGAAATAATCTTTTTTTCAAAGTATTAAAGGGTGAGGACAGGAAACGCTTCACAGGCAGTTATGTGAAGAAAAACAGTGAACAATCCGGAATCATTTATTGTGCCACCCGAAAAGAAGCGGAAAATATACATGATTATTTGGTGAAAAAAGGCATATCTGCCGGTAAATATCATGGCGGGCTGTCTGATTCTTTACGGCTAGAGCAACAGGAAGCTTTCTTGAATGACTCGATCATGGTAATGGTAGCTACGAATGCATTCGGTATGGGAATAAATAAGTCAAATGTACGATACGTACTCCATTATCAAATCCCCAAAAATATGGAAGCGTACTACCAGGAGGCTGGAAGAGCAGGAAGGGATGGTGTGGAAAGTGAATGCATCCTCCTCTTCTCACCTCAGGATATACAAACGCAGCGCTATATCATCGAACAGAATGTAATGAGCAGAGAATTACATCAAAATGAACTTCAAAAGCTGCGGGATATGGTGGACTTTGTACATACGGAATCTTGCCTTCAAAATACTATTCTTTCTTATTTCGGCGAAGAGACGGATTCGGTATGCGGTCATTGCAGCAATTGTCTTGACGACAGAGAATCGGAAGATGTAACCGTGAAGGCACAGATGGTCCTTTCCTGTATGATCCGTATGAATGAACGTTTCGGGTCGTCGCTTATCAGCGGTGTGCTGACGGGGTCGAAAGGAAAGAAAATAATGGATTTCGGATTCGATAAATTATCGACTTATGGATTGTTAAAAGATCAATCACAGAAAGAAGCAGGCTTATTTATCGATTATTTAATTTCTGAAGGGATCATAGATGTTGAAGGAGGAAGTTTTCCGATATTGAAGGTATCTGCAAAAGGAAAGGAAGTATTAATGGGAGAGAGGGGCGTTTCAAGAAAGATTCAGGTGCACACTGCTCCTGTTCTCTCCGATGATGATGAACTATTTCATGCACTTCGAAAACTTCGAAAATCGATTGCAGATGAAGAAAGTGTACCACCGTTTGTCATCTTTTCAGATAAAACGCTTCATGATATGTGTGTAATACAGCCTTCAAGCGAGACTGAATTCCTCACTGTAAGCGGTGTTGGTGAAAACAAACTGGAACGTTATGGTCAGCGCTTCATAGCTGAAATCATCTCTTTTTTAGAGGAGAATCAGGAATATAAAGTGAAGCAGAAGGAACCTATCCCTTCAGCACCACCTGCTAAGGTAAAATCAGATAAGCCATCTTACCTGATAACCTTTGAGATGTTCTTGGATAATAAATGCATCAAGGAAATTGCAGCAGCAAGAGAAATGAGTCCAGCTACCATAGAGAATCATATCATCCGCTCTTTTGAAGAAGGAGAGGGGGATGACTGGAGCATTTTCTTCACAGAAGAAGTAGAATCCATGATTGAAAAGGCGGTCAAAGAGGTAGGGGAAAAGCCCTTGAAACCTATAAAAGAATCACTTCCTGAAGATGTTTCATACTTTCAAATAAAAGGATACCTGGCAAAAAGAAGAGTGCAGGCATAAAGAAAAAAACCAATCAGCGGCGGCTGATTGGTTTTTTCGATATTACAATAGTCATTAGGCTTTTTGTGAAGTTGTTTTCGTTTCCAGGAATTCATCATAAGAGGTCTGCTTATCAATGATCCCTTCTTCTGTAATTTCGATGATGCGGTTCGCAATTGTTTGAATGAATTGATGGTCATGAGAAGCAAATATCATGGCTCCTTTATATGCAATCAATCCATTATTCAATGCAGTGATGGATTCAAGATCCAAGTGGTTGGTAGGTTCATCCAACAGAAGAACATTTGAACCGCTCAACATCATTTTAGATAACATGCAGCGTACTTTTTCTCCACCGGAAAGGACACTAGGCTTTTTAAGAACTTCTTCTCCTGAGAATAACATGCGTCCCAAGAAGCCGCGCAGGAATGTTTCACTTTCGTCTTCAGGTGAATATTGGCGTAGCCAGTCGACAAGAGTGGGTTCATTCCCTTGAAAGTATTCTGAGTTATCGTTAGGGAAATATGCCTGAGTAGTGGTTACACCCCATTTAAATGTTCCGCTGTCCGGTTCCATTTCACCTGCCAGTATTTTGAATAACGTTGTTTTTGCGATTTCGTTTGTACCGACCAATGCAATTTTATCTTCTTTATTCATGATAAAGCTCACATCATTCAACACTTTAACGCCATCTATAGTCTTTGTTAAACCTTCAACGCGCAATACGTCATTTCCTATTTCTCGCTCAGGTTTGAATTGAACATAAGGATAACGCCGTGAACTCGGTTTGATATCATCTAAAGAGATCTTCTCCAAAGATTTTTTACGTGATGTCGCCTGCTTGGATTTAGATGCATTCGCACTGAAACGTGCTACGAAAGCCTGTAGTTCTTTAATCTTTTCTTCTTTCTTTTTATTCTGGTCCTGTGCCATTTTCAGAGCCAATTGACTTGACTCATACCAGAAGTCATAGTTCCCGACATAGATTTGGATCTTGCTAAAATCAAGGTCGGCAATATGTGTACAAACTTTATTTAAGAAGTGACGGTCATGAGATACAACGATTACTGTGTTTTCAAAATTAATAAGAAAATCCTCCAGCCATTGAATCGCTTGGATATCCAGGTGATTGGTAGGCTCATCAAGTAAAAGTACATCCGGTTTTCCGAATAAGGCCTGAGCAAGAAGCACTTTCACTTTTTCGCCGCCAGTCAGTTCAGACATCAGTTTAGTGTGGACATCTTCACCAATACCAAGGCCTTTTAAAAGAATGGCAGCTTCTGACTCTGCTTCCCAACCATTCAATTCGGCAAATTCTCCTTCCAATTCAGCGGCTTTCATTCCGTCTTCATCAGAGAAGTCTTCCTTCATATAAATCGCGTCTTTTTCCTGCATGACTTCATATAAACGGGTATGTCCCATTATGACAACTTTTAACACTTCGAATTCTTCATAAGCAAAGTGGTCTTGTTTTAAAACGGCAAGACGTTCACCTGGTGACATGGATACATGTCCTGTTTGAGCTTCCAATTCACCTGAAAGAATTTTTAAGAAAGTTGATTTCCCTGCACCATTCGCACCTATAAGTCCATAACAGTTTCCAGGGGTGAATTTTATATTCACGTCTTCGAATAACTTGCGGTCACCGAAACGTAAGCTTACATCTGATACTTGAATCATTAACGATACCTCCCAATACTCAATCTAAAAGATTATAACACGCAAAAGGGATAAAAAGATAGAGTACTGTACAATCAAGTTGATGTGGAGTGCAATGTTCAAGTGGGTCACTTTACATCTGAAAATTTCAAAATTTGGGCAGTGGTTATTGTTTTTTATTTTGATTTAACTCATAGGATAAAGTAAACTGATATTACTTAAATTCCAATCAGAAAGGTATGAATTGTATTGACTGCAATAAATTCGATACCAAAACCTTTAGTAGACTTGAATCAGTGGTTTATTGTAATCAGTGTCGCTCTTTCTTGGGTGACGCAGATTCAATGGCTGCTCGTATTACCGTTCCTAGCTGTGCTTTCAGGAGTTCTGTTTCATTACAACCCGGTCATGAAGTTAGGGAGACAATTTCTTAAAAAAGAAGCTTCTGCCTATCAGCCAGAAGATGCAGATCAGCAGCGATTCAATTCAGTGATCGCTGCCATATGTCTGGGATCAGCATTGATCAGCGGATTGTTTCAATGGGGTGCAGGGTATTATCTCTTTTCAGGGATGGTCTTCCTGGCCGCATCGATTGCCCTGGCCGGTTTTTGCATCGGGTGCTTTATTCGCTTTCAATGGAAAAGGCTTCTATATAGAAGGAAACATAGGAAGGATTGAGCTGGATTAGAGGAAAATGCAAAAAGACGCACCTATTTTATATTGTAGGTACGTCTTTTTATTGTCCTGCTCCGTAGTCTAGCAGCTCGAGGTCATAAGCCGCATCCCCTATTCTTATAAATTCGTAAAGATGTAGGAGAGGATGATTCCCAGGGCTGAGATAAACCCGACAGCAGGTCCTCCTTCTTCGAATGCTTCCGGAAGCATGGTGGAGGAAACCATTGCCAGCAGTCCGCCTGCACCGAAGGCACCTATGATGAACTCCGTACTTTCGGGGGCATGACTCAAAAAGAGGTATCCTGCCAAAGCACTCAATGAAGATACGACTACGACACTTCCCCAAAGGGTCAATATCTTTTTAGTACTATAATCATCGAACTTTAATCCAATACTGCTTGATAAAGCTTCAGGGAAATTACTGATAAAAATAGCGGCGATAAAAACCCACTGAACAGATTGACTTCCCAGGAAACTCACTCCGATGATGATCGACTCCGGGATGGCATCCATCAGGGTTCCTATGTAAATCGCCAAACCCGAGTGGTTATGAGGGTTCTTTTTTGACCGCTTTCGCTGGCTGCCGCCCTTTTTTGATATCCACAACTCGAAAAGGGTAAAAATGCCTGCACCTAACAGGAACATTCCTGTGATATGAATGATATTTGCTTTTCCCTCTGCTTCACTAAGAAGGTCAAATGTGGCCGACCCGATGATGAGACCGGTTCCGAAGGCCATAATGAATGCGGTGATCTTTTTGGGTATCTTCAAATATATCCCTATTATCGCCCCTATAAATAAGGATAAGCTTGCTACACCTCCCCAAAGAGCTGCCTGGTACATAAATTGCCTCCTTTCACTACTAGTATGGAAATATCTGAACGTACCATTCATAAGAACCATTCCCTCATTGCGGGATTTGTTAAACAATTTACTTACTGCTGAATAGTTTTACACTTTTGGGGAGATAGTAATGTTGACTAATCAATAACAGGAGGAATGACATGAAGAAATATATCTTGGTTTCAATGATGGGACTTATGTTTTCAGGGATTGCTGCCGGATGTGGTGCGAACAATGATAATATGAATGAACAAGGCATGAATACAAATAACGATAATGCAGATTTAAAGAGGGTCGGGTATGATCAGGAAAGGCCAAGGGATTACATGGATATAAACGACCCCGGCACACGGGATTCAGTAAGGGAAAATTACTCCATTTCCGATGAAGCAGCAAACAAGGTTACAGAATTGGATGAAGTGAGTAAAGCTTTTGTTTTGACTACTGAGAGAAATGCTTACGTTGCAGCAGTTCTGGAAAATGGGGAGAATGGTCAAGTAACAAAAGAACTGAAAGATAAGATAGCAAAGCAGATAAAAAGAGTGGATGCAGGAATTAAGAATGTTTATGTTTCTACAAATCCTGATTTTGTTGATCGTATGAGAGGATATGGCGACAAAGCGGAGAATGGAAAACCAGTTGAAGGATTGGGCGAGGAATTAACAGACGTCCTTCAGAGAGTATTTCCTGATCGGGAATAGCAGTATCGATGAAAAGCCGGTGAGATGATTCTCACCGGCTTTTTATGTATGTAAAAAGTATTGAAATGACAAAAAGTGTATAAAAAGAGAAAAAAATTAAGTATAATGTTTAGGAAATCGAAATAAATAACGGGGGAGATCGTTTGGCACAAGCCGCCATGAAATCAGTACATAAACAAAATGCCACTATTTACGGCATTCTTTTTGCCATCAGCTCAGGTCATTTCATTAATGATACATTACAGGCAGTGGTGCCTGCTATGTTCCCTATCATCGAAAGATCGCTTCAGCTAAGCTATACACAAATAGGCTGGATCGCATTTGCCCTGAACATGACGTCTTCATTGTTACAGCCTGTCTTTGGTTATTATGCAGATATAAAGTCCAGGCCATATCTATTACCGCTTGGAATGCTGTCAAGCTTAATCGGCCTTATTGGTTTTGCTTTATCCGGGCACTTTCTATGGGTGATAGTATCTGTCTTGTTCATCGGTTTTGGATCAGCCATTTTTCATCCTGAAGGGTCGAGGGTCGCCTATATGGCAGCGGGACAAAGAAGAGGGCTTGCCCAATCCATCTATCAGGTCGGAGGGAATACCGGTCAGTCACTTGCGCCATTGATCACTGCATTTATTTTCGTCCCATTCGGCCAAAGAGGGGCGCTCTGGTTTTCCGTTGTTGCGATTGCGGGAATCATCGTTCTTTTGAAAGTTTCAAAATGGTATTCCGCACAGTTACAAACGAGAAAAGCAATAGACAGCAGAAATCTGAAAGCTGACTCGGGTGCGACTTTGCATAAAAAAATCAAGTTGGCGATGATGCTGGTTGTATTTTTAGTATTTGCGAGATCCTGGTACGCTGCGGGATTATCTAATTATTATCAATTCTACTTGATTGAAGATTACGGGCTGTCGATCCAGAAAGCCCAGGCGTATATATTCGCGTTTATGTTTGCAGGCGTACTGGGTACTTTTTTTGGAGGACCGCTTGCAGACAGATTCGGAAAGAGGAATATCATTTTCATATCTATGCTTGGCGCTGCACCATTGACGCTGGCATTGCCTTACCTTTCTTTGCTTTTTGTGTTTCCGGTCATTTTTTGCATTGGTTTTATCATCTCTTCAAGCTTTAGTGTAATCGTTGTATACGCACAGGAGCTGCTGCCTAAAAAGATAGGAATGGTCTCAGGTCTGACTGTCGGCCTTGCTTTTGGAATGGGTGCGGTCGGGGCCGTACTGTTCGGTGGATTGGCAGACTTATATTCGATTCGATTTGTTATGATTTTATGCAGTTTTCTGCCATTGTTAGGAATGCTTACTTTTCTATTGCCGACTGACGAAGCAGTCAGGAGCTATCATAATAAGATTTAAATGCAAAAGTGCTTGGTGCTGATGAGTATATTCATGAGCACCAAGCACTTTTTTCATTGAGGTCTCACTGCAAAATAGAAATGTAAAATCTGCGAAACAGTTTTTCTGGAATTACCGTTGGTTCAGTGCCTAAAGTGTGTACGTTTCTTTCCTTCGGTGCAGGACGATGGTATAAAATTCTTTCCACCTGTAACAATAGTATAAGGCAGTTTGTTATAATATAATGAATATTCAATTGGGATTTGGGATTAAACATTATATTCTTAATTCACTTACTATTTTCAGCAGTAAATATACACTATACATATAGAAGAAAAAAAGATATATTAAGTCAATATACGCTAAAGTGATCGGAACGAAAGCTAATGCGAATGATTAGGAGGAACTGTAATGTCTTCATTGAAACCAGGTACAGTAGAAGAGTTATATGTCGATCAAGAAGTCCCATATGGCTTCTTTTTAACAAATGATGTCGATCGTGTGCTGCTGCATCATTCAGAAATCACAGAAGAAGAAATACAAGAAGGGGAAACTGTAAAAGTATTCCTCTATCACGATAAGGACGTCAGGCTTACAGCCACCATGCGTATCCCAAAAGTCCAGGTAGGGTCATATGGATGGGCGGAAGTAGTGGATAAACGTGAGGATCTGGGCGTTTTTGTCAATATCGGTTTACCAAAGGATATTCTCGTCTCTGCCGATGATCTTCCGAAGTTTCTTTCGCTGTGGCCTGAGCCGGGCGACCAATTGTTCTTATCGTTAAACCGGGACAAGCAGGACCGTTTGTATGGAAAGCTTGCAACAGAAAATATCATTGAACAAGTATCGAGAAGAGCATCTAAAGAAATGCTGAATGCAAAGGTACAAGGCAGGGTTTATCGTCTTTTGAAAGTAGGAACGTTTTTTTTATCGGAACAAGGTTATCGATGCTTTGTCCATGAAAATGAACGTAAACAAGAGCCGAGACTCGGGGAATTGGTAGAAGCGAGAGTGATTGATGTAAAGGATGACGGCAACGTCAATGCCTCTTTCCTGCCCCTGAAGCAGGAAAAAATGCAAGATGATGCAGAAGTGATAGTGGAATATCTGCACCAGCGAAATGGAGCGATTCCTTATTGGGACAAAAGTCAGCCGGATGAGATAAAAGAGCGTTTCAATATGAGCAAAGCTTCATTTAAGCGGGCATTAGGGAAACTGATGAAAGAGAATAAAGTCTATCAAGAAGAAGGCTGGACTTACTTGAAAGAATAATCAATATATGTTGAAGGAGAGCGGCGAACCGCCTCCT
>NZ_JBAJHU010000017.1:0-59855 GCF_036867415.1 Mangrovibacillus sp. Mu-81 | reverse complement strand
CGGAAGTTAAGCTCTTCAGCGCCAATGGTAGTTGGGGGATCTCCCCCTGTGAGAGTAGGACGTCGCCAGGCAAATGTGAAGAAACAGCTCTTTTACAGGGCTGTTTTTTTGTTTTTGTTGAATGAGGTATAGGGTTGCTCCTCTGCCATTTGAATTGATCCATTTCCAAAAAAACATCCTTTTTCATCATTTAAGCCTTTTTTTGTCTTTTTTCATTCAAAATCTTATTAAGACAGGAATGAAAGGTTTAAATTCCTCGAACATGCCTCCATTCCACTCCAAAATCCACATTTCAGTCAAGGCTCGATTGAAGTAAGTATCCATTTATTATTGAAACCTGAAATTCTATTTTCAAACACATCAAGACAATATCGGAATCGTTTCTTTTTTCTCTGAAAACGAGGTTTATTATCAAATACCACCGAACCACCAATCGGCACCAAACACCATCCAAAATCCAAAACACTCCACTTACAGCCCACAAACCACCAAACCAGCACCATCCCGCTCCCCCAATCTTTTTCCCAATTTTTTTATAGAGACATACACAGTCCGGGCGGTGGCTACATAAGATAAAAGTACACTTGATAATTCTGTTAGTTTAAAAGTTTGAAATTATGTATACAATTGGAGAACAATGGGCAGAATAGATTGTATGGAGGTGGAGATCCGTATGGTGAATGCTGAGCGTGAACCTGTTTGTGAACAGTGCATTGTGTGTCAAAGTGAGAAGTCGGTTGGAATCCATCTATACACATCGTTTATCTGCACGGAATGCGAAAAGGAAATGGTCCAGACGGAGACGAATGATCCCGTGTACAAATTATTTATTCAAAGATTAAAAAAAGTGAATACTCCTCAAATCTATTCATAACCAGGTGAAAGAAAGCTTGGTTATGATTTTTTTAGGTTCAGGGGGGTAAGAAATATGATACGATGTAGAGTAGCAAGTGAGTAAAGTGAGGGGTAGAAAGTGAAGGTTGATCAATCTAAGACGCCTCTTTTAGATGCGATCAGGACTCATCGTGAGAAGGAGCCGATTTCGTTTCATGTGCCTGGTCATAAAAATGGTTTATTGATAGATGAAGAGAATGCTAGTGCTTTTTATAGGAATGATTTGACGGAGCTCAGCGGGCTGGATGATTTGCATGACCCCAAGGAAGCGGTTTTGGAAGCGGAAGGGCTGTTGAGCGATTATTATGGATCAGAACGCAGTTTTTTATTGGTGAATGGAAGCACGGTGGGAAATATGGCCGCAATTCTGGCTGCTTGTTCCAGAGGTGACATTGTTCTTGTTCAGCGGAATTGTCATAAGTCTGTATTAAATGGAATCAAGCTTGCGAAGGCAGAACCTGTGTTAGTGGAGACAGAATGGGATGCGGACGGCCGGATGCCTTTAGGGGTCAGTCTCGAGGCTGTCCGGGAAACGTTGAAGGCATACCCCCATGCTAAAGCATGTGTACTGACCTATCCCACTTACTATGGGCATACGTATGATATAGAGTCAATAATGGAAGAATTACATAGACATGATGTCACCTGTATCATAGATGAGGCACACGGCCCCCATTTCAAACTCGGGAGTCCGTTTCCTCGATCGGCGCTGGATATGGGAGGAGATATCGTCATTCATTCTGCTCATAAAATGCTGCCTGCGATGACGATGGGATCGTATTTGCATATCGGGAGCGACCGGGTGAATCAACAGAAGGTGCAGGAATACCTGTCGATGCTTCAGTCAAGCAGTCCTTCCTATCCGATCATGGCTTCGCTGGATTATGCCAGGTCTTATATCGGCACATTGACGGAGGATGAACGTAAACGGAATATAGAGGGTGTCCTTCATTTTGTACAGGCATTGAAACAGGCACACGCCGGGCTGGGCGTCATACGGACCCATGATCCATTGAAGCTGCTGCTTCGTTTCAAAGGGAAATCAGGGTATGAACTACAGGCATTATTGGAAAGCAAAGGAATCTTTACGGAGCTTGCCGATCCTTATTATGTGCTGATGATTCTCCCGTTGGTAAAGGATCGTTTTTCATTTCCTTTTGAAGAAGCGGTCGCGAGGGTGGCTGAAGCTTTAGAGCATGAACCGGTGCAGGAGGAATGGCCAGGCAAGCGCTACGAGAGACTGACTGACAAGTTCTACTCATTTCTTTCTCTTGACTATGAACAAATGGAGGGAAAGGAAGAAACTTGGGTGTGTATGGATGAGGCAGAAGGGCAAATCGCTTCACAGATGGTGACCCCTTATCCGCCGGGGATCCCATTATTGATCCCGGGAGAAATGATTTCAAAGAAAATAATACTGCGATTACAAGAGTATGTGAATAATAAAGCGAATATACAAGGCTATCATCGTCTCGGCGAAGGGTATGTCCGGGTTTATCGATAGACGGAGGTTTGAACATGAAAGAGGGAATCTTTATTACGGTTGAAGGCCCAGAAGGAGCTGGGAAATCAACGATACTAAGTGAGTTGTATGAACAGCTTGTAAAAGATGGCTATGATGTGATGCAGACAAGGGAGCCGGGCGGCATTTCGATCGCTGAGCAGATCAGGGAAGTAATACTGAATAAAGAGAATACGGCGATGGATAAACGAACAGAAGCTTTATTGTATGCGGCAGCCAGAAGGCAGCATTTAGTGGAGAAGGTGATTCCGGCACTCGAGGACGGATCGATCGTCATCTGTGACCGGTTCATTGACAGCTCTCTTGCTTACCAAGGGAATGCAAGGGGGATCGGGATGACTGAGGTAATGAATATCAATCAATTTGCCATTGAGGATAGAATGCCGGATCTCACGCTGTATTTCGATATCGATCCCGAAGCAGGGTTACAGAGGATCGCACGGCATGATGGCAGGGAAGTGAATCGTCTGGATCTTGAATCCATTGATTTTCATGAACGGGTGTGCGAAGGGTATCAATCATTGATCAACCAGTATCCGGAACGGATCCAGGTGGTCGATGCAAGCCGGACGAAAGAAGAAGTATTTTCAGCAGCATATGAAATCGTGAAGAAATTCATCGAATAGCAGATTGAGGGGCAGCTTCTATAAAGAGGTTGTCTTCTTTTTTTATGGAAAGATGTTAGTGAAGGGTATTTATTGATATAATAGAAGGAAGTATATGTCTTTGAAACGGAGGAAACCACATATGAAAGTCATTATGGCGGTTGTTCAGGATAAAGATAGTAATCGTTTGTCTAATGCGTTGATGGAGCATAATTTTCGTTCGACAAAACTTGCGAGTACCGGGGGGTTCCTGAAATCGGGGAATACCACTTTCATCATCGGGACTGAAGATATTCGTGTAGATAAAGCATTGCAGGTAATCAAGGAAAATTGCCAGTCACGTGATCAATTGGTCGCGCCTGTATCCCCGATGGGAGGAAATGCAGATTCGTATGTTCCGTACCCGGTAGAGGTTGAGGTAGGGGGAGCCACGGTATTTGTGCTTCCTGTCGATCAGTTCCATCAGTTTTAATCAAGGCTCTTTCTATTGGATTGCTGCTTACGTACATGATGGAGAATGAATGAAGTTTGTACGAACTCAAGCATATTCATTGCCCGATTTTCTAATGTGTAAAGCAACAAAGTTTGCGAAAAGAGCCTTACTCAAAGCGAGGAGTTTAAAGAATGAAGATCAATCAGGATACCCGTGTGTCTTTAGATAAACTTCAGAAGGAAAGCAAGACAGCTGGAACGAATCAAGTGAGATTCGGTCAGCTTGTCCAGAAGCATGATCAAAAGATGCAAATGGACCAGCTGAATAAGCTTTTGGGCACGATAGAAGATGCAGGCAACCGTTTAGCGAACTCCAGAACCTTCAAGGACCTTGCAAAATACAAAACGCTTGTTAAAAAGTTTGTGAGGGAAGCCGTTGATTTCGGTATGGACCTTAAGCAGTCTCATACATGGAATCAATACGGCGAAGGAAGAAAGCTCAATATCGTCGAAACCATCGATCAGCAGCTTGTCGATTTAACCGAAGCGGTGATGGATAAGGAAAAGAAGTCGATCGATGTATTGGGGAAAATCGGAGAAATAAAGGGATTGCTGATCAATCTCTATATGTAAGTGAGTGGTAGACATGAAGTTTGAAGAATTACAATCGTTTCAGCCTGTGGTTCTGCAGATGCTTCAAAACAGCATCATGAAGAACCGTGTTGCCCATGCCTATTTATTCGAAGGTGAAAAAGGCACCAGGAAAAAGGAAGTAAGCATGCTCTTTGCGAAATCCTTACTGTGTGAGAATCGGGAAGGCGGCAAAGCATGTGAAGAATGCTCTAACTGCAGACGGATCAATAATGGAAATCATCCGGATCTTCATCTTGTGGAACCTGATGGACTTTCGATAAAAAAAGAGCAGATCAAATCGCTTCAGGAAGAGTTCTCTAAAACGGGGGTCGAATCGAAGAAAAAGATTTATATCATCGTTCACGGAGATAAGATGACGGTGAACGCCGCCAATAGTCTATTGAAATTTCTGGAAGAACCTTTGGCGGACACCACGGCGATCCTTATCACGGAAAATATTCATAGAATACTGCCTACCATTCTTTCAAGGTGCCAGACGGTTTCATTCAAACCGCTGCCAAAAGAACATCTGACGAAACAATTGATGGAAGAGGGCATGCAGCCTCATATGGCGTCAATGGCAGCCAATTTGACCAATCGATATGAAGAAGCTGTAGAAATATGTCAAAATGAGTGGTTTGCACAAGCAAGAATAATAGTGTTAAAATTATATGAAGTCCTCCAGAAAAGTCCCTTCCAAGCAATGGTGAAAATTCAAGAGGATTTTGTACAGCACTTCAAAGAAAAAGATCAAGTTGATCGAGCATTAGATCTTTTACTTCTAATATATAAAGACTTACTTCAGATCCAGTTAGGAAAAGAAGAACAGCTCGTCTACCCCGACCAAAAGGAAAAATGGAAATCAAACGCACTTCAAGTATCGACAAACCGTCTTTCTACTAGTATGACGGCCATACTTGAAGCAAAACGCAAATTAAACGCCAATATGAATTCTCAGCTGCTGGTAGAACAGCTTATGTTAAAACTGCAGGGGTGATGGTCTTTTGTACCATGTTGTAGGAGTACGCTTTAAAAAAGCGGGAAAAATCTATTATTTCGATCCCGGAGAACTGGATGTCGGTAAGAACAGTTATGTGATCGTCGAGACGGTTCGCGGGGTTGAATTTGGGAAAGTAGTTGTAGAAAAAAAGCAAGTCGGTGAAAATGATGTAGTGCTTCCTTTGAAAAAAGTGATCCGGATCGCTGATCAAAAGGATCGCTTAACGGTGGAAGAGAATAAATCTTCTGCCCAGGAAGCCTATGACGTATGTTGTGATAAAATCAATCAGCATCAATTGGATATGAAATTAGTAGATGTAGAATATACATTTGACCGTAATAAAGTCATATTCTATTTTACTGCTGATGGGCGTGTTGATTTCCGGGAGCTGGTGAAAGACCTGGCCTCTATTTTCCGTACGCGCATTGAACTTCGTCAGATTGGCGTTCGAGACGAAGCGAAAATGCTGGGTGGTATCGGTCCATGTGGCCGTATGCTTTGTTGTTCGACCTTTTTAGGAGATTTTGAACCAGTATCCATCAAAATGGCCAAGGATCAAAATCTGTCCCTTAATCCTACCAAAATCTCAGGGCTGTGCGGCCGCTTAATGTGTTGTCTGAAGTACGAAAATGACGAATATGAAGCAGCTAAAGAAGAATTGCCTGATATTGGTGAAGTGATTAAGACACCTCATGGGAAAGGTAAAGTGGTAGGTCTTAATATTTTGGAACGCGTGCTTCAAGTCGAGATCAAGGAAGAAGAACGTGTTTTGGAATTCACTTTAGATGAAATAAATAACGAAGGTGCCGTATCATTCCAAGCCACAGAGTAACGGGGTGTAGTGTCGTGGATAAAAAAGAGTTCTTTGATTCAGTCAGCAATATGGAACAACAAATCGGTGATTTATATAATCAATTAGGCGAGCTTAAGCAGTGCCTGGCTGAGATGCTGGAGGAGAATCATTCTCTTAAGCTTGAGAACGAACATTTGCGCCGAAGACTGGAACAGACGGGGAACTCACCGAAAAAGGAACAAACAACAGGCGATGCGGGTACGACGAGTGAGTCGGACTTAGAAGATAAACAACTGGATATCGGGGAAGGCTATGATAATCTTGCCCGGCTTTACCAGGAGGGCTTCCATATCTGCAACATCCACTTTGGAAGTCCGCGCAAGGACGAGGATTGCTTGTTCTGCCTTTCTTTCTTAAACAAGAAATAAAGACGGACCTCAATGCTAACAATAAGATAAAGAAAAGGGCTGATCCATTCGACAGGATTGGTCCTTTTTATTGAATATTCATTTCGCGTGCTGTTTTCGCAATGCCTTATAGTCCGCAACGGAAAGGAACGGCCCGCGTTTCTACCTGAAAAGGAAACACAGATGGAGGAAACACATGGTTGTATTAAAAGAAGATGAAAGATTAGATTATTTACTCGCTGAAAACATGAGGATCATTCAGAGTCCTTCGGTATTTTCCTTTTCATTGGATGCCATATTATTGGCCAGATTCAGCTACTTGCCGTTAAAGAGGGGCAAAGTGGTCGATCTTTGTTCGGGAAACGGTATCATACCGCTCTTATTCAGCTCACGGACAGAAGTGGAAATCACTGGTGTGGAAATACAACAACGACTCTTGGACATGGCCGAAAGAAGCATCCGGTACAATGGCGTTCAGGATCAGGTAACGATGAAGCTGGGGGATGTAAAGGAAATAAACAAGCTTCTCCATCACTCTCATTATGATGTCGTCACGTGTAACCCTCCCTATTTCGAGACGCTTCCTACCGCCATACAAAACACGAACGAACACTTTACCATCGCCCGCCACGAAGTCCTTTGTACCCTGGAGGATACGGTCCAGGCAGCCAGTTACCTGCTGAAACAAGGAGGAAAGGCTGCGTTCGTCCACAGACCCGGAAGGCTGATGGATATCCTGTCGCTGATGAGAAAGCATCGCCTGGAACCGAAGCGGATGAGGCTCGTCTACCCGAGGCCGGGAAAAGAAGCCAACACGCTTCTCATCGAAGGCATCAAAGACGGCAAACCGGATTTAAAGATACTGCCTCCATTATTTGTGTACAATGAGGACAGTGAATATTCTCCGGAAGTACATGAAATGCTTTACGGAAAAGAATAGAATGTATGAAATCAGGAGGTGATTTCCCCATGAACCAGCAAAAAAGCTTTGAAGAAACCGGCAAAGGCAGCCTCTATCTTGTACCAACCCCAATAGGGAACCTGGAAGATATGACGTTCAGGGCAATCCGTATCATGAAGGAGGCGGATGTCATTGCCGCAGAGGATACAAGAAATACGAAGAAGCTCAGTAATTACTTTGACATCGATACGCCGATCATCAGTTATCATGAGCACAACAAAGAAACGAGTGGTCCTAAGCTGATCGAGAAAATGGAACAGGGAGAAACGATTGCTCTTGTCAGTGATGCCGGGATGCCGTCCATTTCCGACCCCGGCTATGAACTGGTGAAAGCCGCCATTGAAAATGAGCTGCCCGTCATTCCCCTTCCCGGAGCGAATGCTGCCTTGACCGCTTTGATCGCCTCTGGTTTAGCGCCGCAGCCATTTTATTTCTACGGTTTTTTACATAGGGGAAAGAAAGAGAAAAGGGCTGAGTTGGAAAGGCTCCGTGCGGTGTCGGATACATTTATACTATATGAATCTCCCCATCGACTGAAGGACACACTCAAAGAATTGCATCAGGCACTTGGCAACCGGGAGATTGTCATTTGCCGCGAGTTGACAAAGAAATTTGAAGAATTCATCCGCGGTTCTTTGGAGGAAGTGATCTCGTGGTCCGAAAATGGAGAAGTAAGAGGGGAATTCTGTCTGCTCATTGAAGGGAATCAGGACCCAGCTGAGGAAGAGCAAGAAGCATGGTGGGAAGACTACTCTTTACAAGATCATGTTCAGTATTATATAGAAGAAAAAGAAATGACCTCCAAATTGGCAATTAAAGAAGTCGCCAAAGAACGAAGCATTCCCAAGAGGGATGTATATCAGGCGTTTCATGTGGAAACAGAATAGGAAAAGGGCTGAGTCTGGACTCAGCCCTTCTATTTATTATAGTAAAAGATTATTTTGCTTGAAAAGAATCTTGAATTTCTTTAATTAATTGCTCTGCACCTTCACGGCTTAAGATCAATTTGCCATCAGCAAGCTTGATGTTGTCATCAGAAACTTCACCAGTGATTTGGCAAGTCATGCTTGGCTTGTATTTCTTTAAGATGATTCTTTCGTCATCAACGTAGATCTCAAGTGCATCTTTCTCAGCAATGCCAAGTGTACGGCGAAGCTCGATTGGAATAACGACACGTCCTAGTTCATCAACTTTTCTTACAATACCTGTAGATTTCATGTAAAATTCTCCTCCATAAAATATTTTATTTTATCTCTCTAGTTTGTTAAAGGTTCGTCAATATTCGACATTTTTCTGTATCTGGTAATATCATACCAACGATTTCAGCTATCGTCAATAATTATATTTGTAAATTTTTTAAAATAACTTACAGAAAGAAAGTTGGTATGACAAGCTTTACGAACTATTGTAAATAATTGTATTACCAATTTAATATTATTGTAATCAAACTAGTTTTGTCGAAGAATCTTTATTTATTGTATAATTCGACAATAAACGACAAGAACCACCTCTGTTTTCGACATGAATCAACGGAGATAGTGTGTAGTTGCAGAAACGCTATATTTTAGGTATATTTTGATGAGATAAGAGGTTAAGATGATAGGTAAGACGATTTCAAAAAAACCCACTAAATACCATTCGAAGACTCTCGAATATTTATGTGGGTATTATAGAAAGAAAGAGGAGGAAGCGAAAGTGGAAGAAAAATTGAAGACCTTCTATATTACAACTCCAATCTACTATCCAAGTGGAAATTTACATATTGGCCATGCCTATACGACGGTGGCAGGGGATGCGATGGCCCGTTACAAAAGAATGCGTGGATTCGATGTCAGATATTTGACGGGTACGGACGAACATGGACAGAAAATTCAGCGGAAAGCTGAAGAACAAGGTGTCAGTCCTCAAGGCTACGTAGATGGAATCGTGAAAGACATCCAGGAACTATGGGGGAAATTGGATATTTCATATGATGATTTCATCCGTACCACGGAAACACGCCATAAGGACATTGTCGAAAAGATTTTCAAACAATTGCTTGATCAAGGGGATATCTACCTTGACCAATACGAAGGCTGGTACTGCACGCCATGTGAATCATTCTTTACCGAAAGACAGTTGGAAAACGGGAACTGCCCGGATTGCGGACGCCCTGTGGAAAAGGTAAAAGAAGAATCGTATTTCTTCAAAATGAGCAGGTATGTTGACCGCCTTCTCGCTTACTATAACGAAAATCCTGAATTCATCCAGCCGGAATCCCGCAAGAATGAGATGATCAATAACTTTATCAAGCCCGGCTTGGAAGATTTAGCGGTATCGAGAACCACCTTTGATTGGGGTGTCAAGGTTCCTGGCAATCCAAAGCACGTGATTTATGTATGGGTCGATGCCCTGTCCAATTACATTACATCATTAGGATATGGCAGCGAAAACGATAAGAATTACTTGAAATATTGGCCGGCAGATGTTCACTTAGTAGGGAAAGAGATTGTCCGTTTCCATACGATTTACTGGCCGATCATGCTGATGGCACTGGATCTTCCACTGCCTAAAAAAGTATTTGCGCACGGATGGCTATTGATGAAAGACGGTAAAATGTCTAAATCGAAAGGGAATGTTGTCGATCCCATCACACTCATCGACCGCTATGGACTGGATTCATTGCGTTATTACTTATTGAGGGAAGTACCATTCGGTTCCGACGGAGTATTCACTCCGGAAGGATTTGTAGAACGCATCAACTTCGATCTTGCAAATGATCTTGGGAACCTGCTGAACAGAACGGTTGCGATGATCAACAAGTATTTCAACGGCGTCATTCCTGCCTATGTTCACTCCAATGGGGAGTTCGATCAGAATTTGTTAGATATCAATAAGGAAACGGTGAATAAGTACGAAGAGGCAATGGAAAACATGGAGTTCTCGGTTGCGTTATCAAGTCTTTGGCAGCTGGTGAGCCGCACAAATAAATACATCGATGAAACACAGCCCTGGTCACTTGCAAAAGAGGAAGAAAAGAATGAAGAATTAGGCAGCGTGATGAGCCACCTTGCCGAATCACTACGCAGAGTCGCCATTCTTCTGCAGCCATTCCTGACGAGAACACCAAAGAAAATCTTTGAACAGCTGAACCTGCATGATGAAAAGCTTCAAACATGGGAGAGTTTGGAAACATTCGGTGCGATTCCAGAAGGAACCGAAATCGTGAAAAAAGGGGAGCCGATCTTTCCTCGACTTGACCTTCAAGAGGAAGTGGACTACATCAAGGGAAAAATGCAGGGAAGCAAGCCTGTTGAAGAAGAAAAACCAGAAGTTCCCGCCGCGGACGAAAGCGAAGAAATCACGATTGACGATTTCATGAAAGTAGAGCTTAAAGTGGCACAGGTAGTAAATGCCGAGCCAGTCAAAAAAGCGGATAAACTTCTGAAAATACAACTTGATCTCGGCTACGAAAAACGACAGGTGGTTTCAGGAATTGCCAAACACTATCAACCGGAAGAATTAATCGGGAAAAAAGTAATTTGCGTAACGAACCTCAAGCCGGTTAAATTACGAGGTGAACTTTCGCAGGGGATGATTCTCGCAGGGGAAGAAGATGGCACGCTTTCTCTCGCAACAGTTGATCAAACCTTGGCGAATGGAACAAAAGTAAAATAAACAAACCAAAAAGGATGTTCCACGTGGAACATCCTTCAGACCGTAGACAAACCCCACCTTTGCGTTAAGCGAAGGTGGGGTTTTCTGTTATTTTAAAAGATTTTTCTTCTTTTTTAGGCTGGACATGGTCCTCGCCATGTCCAGTTTGCCAATTTCTTAAGATTCATGGCAGCGAACGTAAGCATCGCCTGCATTGAAACTTTTTTAAGACCTCTTAAGGTCGTCCAACGCATGCCATGCTTTTCTTTTGCGTCCGCAAAGACTCGTTCAATCGTTTCTTTGCGTTTCGCATATAGAGTTTTATTAAGTTCTGTATGTCTCAAATGATCTACTTCATCTATGTAATCCTGCCATACATGTCTATGAATCATTTTGGTGTGATTCTTACTTTGCGTACAACGTTCTAAGAGAGGACAGTCTTTACATTCCAGTGGATTTGAAGCGTATTGTTTGTACCCGTCTCTTGTCGTCGTGCGGTAAGGTAGAATTTGTCCTTCGGGACAAAGATAGGAGTCAAAATATTCATCGTAAACATATTCGTATTTTCTAAGATATCCGTCTTTCGTTCTCGGGCGTGTATAAGGCATAACAGGTCTGATATCTTGGTCCATGAGGAATTTAGCGATGTGTGGTGTTTTATATCCCGCATCAACAGCGATAGAACTGGGCTTACCGACTTTATCCGTGACTTGAATAACGAGCTTGTCCAACATCCGACTATCGTGAACATTTCCTCCCGTGACGAGAGAACCTAAGATAAAACCCCGGGAGTCGCTTGCCGTATGAAAAGAATACGCAAACAGCTTTTCGCGCTCATCTTTTACGTAATAACCACTTTCAGGATCTGTCGTGCTGACTTTTATTTCTTTTGACTCTTCTTTATTCTGTGGGGGGAAGGGCTTTTTTCCGTGTTCCTCACGGTCGATATTGATCTCTTCATCTAACTGAGTCTGATACGTTCTGGTTTCGACTCGGGCTATTTTCTTTTCAAATTTCTTCTTATTCGCATTCGCTTTTACATGAGTAGAATCAATAAACGCAACGGATGGATCCACCAATCCCTTGGTCATCGCTTCTTTCAGAATGCGATAGAAAATTTGTTCAAATAGATCTGTATCGTGGAAGCGTCGAGCGTAGTTTTTACCGAAGGTTGAAAAATGAGGAATCTTCTCGGTGAACGCATAACCAATAAACCATCGATAAGCCACGTTGGTTTCTATTTCCTTTATGGTTTGACGCATTGAGCGTATGCCGAAAAGGTATTGTATGAAGACCATTTTAATAAGAACGACGGGATCAATACTCGGTCGACCATTATCTAAACAATACTTATCTTTGACCAGGTCATAAATGAATTCAAAGTCAATCGCTTGTTCAACCTTCCTAACCAGATGACCCTCTGGAACAAGTTGGTCCAACGCAACCATTTCAATTTGATTTCTTCCATCCTCAACGTGTTTTGATAACATTTTATATCCCCCACAAAATAATCGATTCCATTCCATTATACAAAAAAAGCTTGTAGACTTGGTCTAATTCTTAGACTTTGTCTACAAGCTGAAGGATGTTCCACGTGGAACATCCTTTTCTTATGTCAGAATAGTATCAAGGAGAGAGTTATTATTATTTAAATAGATGAGTATCAGAAGAATGTTATATAGAAATAATTAATGAGGGAGAAAGAATCAAATTATTTTAGAATTTGATTTGAAGCCTATACAATGAACGAAGGAAGTTAATAATAGTAATGACATAATAGAATGTTTTTAGCTTGATCCGGCTGTTGATTAGAGTACAGGACGAAGACTCCCGAGGAAATCAAAAGCGGAAAATATAAGTGTTTTATACAGGGAGCGGGAGAATCAACTTATCCGCCATCCATAATTTGTAACCAAAATGTTACGTGACTGAGATGCTTGTCACTCATTTTTATAATAAAATTATTTTAAATACAAGGAGTGTCATACATGTTATTTGATACACATGTTCATTTGAACGCTGAACAATTCAATGAAGATCTCGAGGAGGTTATTTCAAGAGCGAAAGAAACCGGAGTCGGAAAGATGGTCGTAGTCGGCTTTGACCGCCCTACCATCGAAAGAGCCATGGAGCTGGTGGAACGTTATGACTTTCTATATGCAAGCATAGGCTGGCATCCTGTAGATGCGATTGATATGACAGATGAGGATCTCGTCTGGATTGAAGAACTCTCAAATCATCCGAAAGTCGTCGCACTCGGTGAAATGGGCCTTGACTATCATTGGGATAAATCACCGAAGGAAACTCAGAAAGACGTGTTCAGAAAACAAATTCACTTAGCGAAGAAAGTAAAACTGCCGATCGTCATACATAACCGTGATGCCACTCAGGATATTGTCGATATTCTTCGGGAAGAAGGGGCGGAAGAAGTAGGCGGGATCATGCACTGCTTCAGCGGGAGCCCCGAGATTGCCCAAGAGTGTGTCGACATGAACTTCTATATCTCCCTTGGGGGACCTGTCACATTCAAGAACGCCAAGAAACCGAAAGAAGTGGCGAAGGAAATTCCCCTGGAAAGGCTTCTCATCGAAACGGACTGTCCGTATCTTGCCCCTCATCCGAATAGAGGGAAACGGAATGAGCCTGCGTATGTGAAGCTGGTGGCGGAACAGATAGCAGAGTTGAAAGGCATCTCATTAGAAGAAGTAGAAGCGGCCACAACCGAAAATGCAAATAAATTATTCAACATAAACTGACATCGAATGGTGTCGAGAATTGAGGGAGCTTGTCCGAATGTTTAATGAAAACAAAAAGTTCTACAAGGCTTTTGTCTTTCATAGGATAACCATGTCGATAACTCTCCCTTTTCTTTTTCTCTTTTTTTCTGCATAATATGTCCTATGTTCCTCCGGTTTTCAATATTTTGCTAGATTAAGAAAAAAGAAGTAAGGGTTGACACTCTCTGGAATACTCTATATAATCACTCCGAGAAAAGGAGGCGTTTTTCATGAAGTTTGAAAACATGAAAAGCCTGTTTTCCAAGTCTTTGAGCCGAAGGAAATGGATCGCTGCAATTGCAACCATCGCAGCATCTGCAGCAGCTTTCGGAATTCTTTTTTATGAAGGTTCCAAAAACACTGTAGCATTGACCTTGGACGGCGAGCAAAAAGAGATAAGGACGCATGCAAACACAATTCAAGATATATTAAAAGAATTAGAGATTTCAACCCGCTCAGAAGACTATTTGTATCCCTCGGGAACAACAATGGTTACAAACAATATGAAGGTCGTTTGGGAACCGGCAAAACAGGTGGAAGTATCCGTTGGTGATCAGAAGAAAAAAATCTGGACCAATGCCGATACCGTAAAAGAGTTACTATCGGAGAGCAAGATCGAATTAGGGGAACATGATAAGGTTCAGCCGGACCTGTCAAAGAAGATCACCGGGGACATGAAGATTACCATTGAGGCAGCCTTTCCACTTCAGCTTGTGGAAGGAGGCAAAAAGCAACAGGTATGGTCCACTTCGACTACGGTCGCTGACTTTTTAAAGCAACAGGGAATCAAACTTAATAAAACCGATCGCGTTGAACCAGGTTTAGACACAGAAGTGAAAGCAAATGATGTCATAAATGTCGTTCGGGTTGAAAAAGTCACCGATGTAGTGGAAGAGACAACTGACTTTACTGTCGTTTCTCGTAAAGACTCAGACCTTTCCAAAGGCAAAGAAGAAATCGTGCAGGAAGGTAAAAAGGGTCTTGTTGAAAAGAAATTTGAAATCGTGAAGGAAAATGGAAAAGAAGTTTCCAGGAAGTTAGTCAGTGAAAAAGTGGTGAAAGACAGCCAGGATAAGATTGTGAATGTCGGGACCAAGGTTCTCGTCGCTCAGGTCTCACGCGGCAGCTCATCATCAGCAGCCTCAGCAGAAAGCGGCGGCAGGGAATTCTACGTCAGCTCGACAGCCTATACTGCTTCATGTAACGGATGTTCAGGTTATACGGCGACAGGAATCAATCTTAAGGCTAACCCGGGTATTAAAGTCATTGCAGTCGATCCTTCCATCATTCCTTTAGGTACGAAAGTATACGTAGATGGATATGGCTATGCCGTGGCGGCTGATACGGGCGGTGCAATCAGAGGAAACAAGATAGATGTTTTCTTTTCTTCCAAGTCGGATGCGTATCGCTGGGGAAGAAAAACGATCAAAGTGAAAATATTAGACTAAGGGCAGGGGTCTTCTCCTGCTTTTTCTTTTTGTATAAGCAATTAGTGGATTCAGATATAATAAAATTATTGAGTTCTACTGATTAGACGAACGTAACGAAAAATAAGTTTCAACTTTTTTGGAGGTTTTATGAAAATAAAAGAAATTATTGTGGTGGAAGGTAAAGATGATACGACAGCGATTCAGCGGGCAGTTTCAGCCGATACATTAGAAACAAACGGATCCGCTGTTTCTGCGGACACCATCGAAAAAATAAGGCATGCACAGGAAAAAAGGGGTGTCATCATCTTCACAGATCCAGACTTTCCGGGGGAACGTATCCGAAATATCGTGAGTGAGGCTGTTCCAGGATGCAAGCACGCCTTTGTACATAAAAAGGACGCCCTGCCCAAGTCAGGGAGAGGGATAGGTGTAGAGCATGCTTCTCCTGAAGTGATAAGGGAAGCCCTCCGGGAAGCTCATATGATTGAGGATGACAGTATTGAAATTATCACTAAGGACGATCTGCTTGATGCCGGGCTTATCGGGAGCCCGCAGTCGAAGGACAGGAGAATAGCACTTGGTGAGAAGCTTAGAATCGGATACACTAATGGTAAACAGCTTCATAAGCGTTTGATGATGTTCAATATCCAGAAGGATGAATTCAAACGTGCGTTAATGGAAATTATTCAGGAGGAAACCAATGCATAAAGATATTGCCACCCCGCTGCGTACAAAAGAGATATTAGGGAAATACGGTTTTTCTTTCAAGAAGAGCCTAGGCCAGAACTTTTTGATCGACCCCAATATTCTGCGAAATATAACCGAACATGCAGGCCTGACAAAGGACACTGCCGCCATTGAGATAGGACCTGGAATCGGTGCCTTGACAGAGCACCTTGCACGCACTTCAGGAAAAGTGGTCGCATTTGAAATTGATCAAAGACTGATTCCGATTCTTGGAGATACACTGTCTCCTTATGACAATGTGAAAATCATCAATAAGGACGTTTTGGAAGCGGATGTAAAGTCGATCATCCAGGAAGAACTTGAAGGCTTTGAGGACATCATGGTGGTGGCTAATCTGCCCTACTACGTGACGACACCCATCATTCTGAAGCTTTTAATGGAACGCCTGCCGATCAGGGGGATCTGTGTCATGCTTCAAAAGGAAGTCGGAGACCGGATCTCGGCCAAACCGGGGACAAAGGAATACGGTTCTTTATCCATTGCGATACAATACTACACGGAAGCGGAAATGGTCATGACGGTACCGAAAACGGTCTTTATGCCGCAGCCGAATGTAGACTCTGCCGTCATCCGTTTGACGAAGAGAGAGAAGCCTCCTGTGAACGTGATCGATGAGGATTTCTTCTTTACGGTGACCCGTTCATCGTTCGCTCAGCGCCGAAAAACGATACTGAACAATCTGACCAGCCAGCTGCCGGATGGGAAAGAAAAGAAAGAGTTTATACTAGAAGCTTTATCAAAAGCGGAAGTGGAGCCTGCCAGACGTGGCGAGACCTTGTCCATTCAGGAATTTGGTGCGTTAAGCGACGCACTTTATCCGCATTTTCACTAATCCGTTGCATAATTGAGACTGTCTGCTGAAATCAGAGTGATGATTTCGGAAGACGATCTTTTGTTTTGTAGGGTAATACATAGGCATATCCTGTTTTTTGTAAAAACCAGCATATAACTTATTTTTTCAGCATAAACCCGAATAAGTACGCATAAATCCAGGAAAGTCAGCATAAATTGAAATTTTCACGCATGAATCTTAAAAAGTCAGCATATGGTGAACTATTGAAGACGAGTTAGGGACGCATCGGCCGAAACGCTCCAATCTAGTCGTTTTCACCAATAGGAAAGCAGCAAGATTCATTTACATACACCTAACACCCATGCCCTGCATAGGTTATCACAGGGAATAATTACTTACAGGAACATACGCAGCGAATGGAAGGGGCGGATGCCGTCTGCCTTTATTTGCTATTTCCTGTCCCGCTTAATGAATGTAAGTCCATGGGAGTGACAGATGTGAAGATCGAAATCAATGATGTCGTGGGTCGTCTTTCATATAAATGTGATATCTTGTTCAGAGTCATCGATATCCGCCTGATAGACGGGCTGACAACGGCAGTGCTTTACGGGGAAGATTATCGATTAATAGCGGATGCTCCTTTTCATGATTTGAAGAAGATGGACCCTAGAGAGCAGGACCGGATCATTCAAGAGTTCCGTTCAATGGAAGAGCAGTCTTTTGATTTGTTTCGGCAGGATATTGAGCTCCTTAAGCGAAAGCAAGAATACACGATGACGAATGCTTATAGAGATGAGTTTAACTATTTCCAGGTTCCCGGTAAAGTTCTTCATCTTGATGGAGATCCCAGCTATTTACGAAAATGTCTAGATCTTTATGAGAAAATCGGAGTGCCGGTGAAGGGTGTTCATTGCAGCGAGACGGAAATGCCGCATGAAATTGGCCCCCTCATTGATAAATATAGACCGAATATTGTCGTGATAACGGGTCATGATGCATACTCCAAAGCAAAAGGGATAAAGTCAGATATCAATGCTTACCGACATTCTAAATATTTTGTTCAAGCGGTAAGGGAAGTCAGAAGCAGGTATCCCCACTTGGATCAGCTCGTTATTTTTGCAGGTGCCTGTCAGTCTCATTTTGAATCTCTTATCCATGCAGGTGCGAATTTTGCAAGCTCGCCGTCCAGGGTCAATATACATGCCCTCGATCCAGTTTATATTGTAGCGAAGATCAGTTACACAGCTTTTAAGGACTCTGTGAATGTATGGGACGTGATCCGGAATACATTGACCGGAGACAAGGGGGTGGGCGGTGTAGAAACGAAGGGCGTGTTACGGACGGGTATGCCCTATAAAATCGAAGAAGAGGAATAAACTTTTCGACATAATGACTGAAACCTTGCAATTTTATGTGGATTGCGGGGTTTATTTTTGACTCCAAAACAATGGTGCCAAACGGGTATTCGGTTAAGCATATTTTGTCCAAAGGTGAATTCGAGGAAAGCGACCTCCTTCAAAACCCTTCTCCTGCATAGGGAAAGTGACTGTGTAAATGACTGCCGGGCAGGAGATTTTCCTCAAATTAAATAGTTTACATAATTTCGCAATTACCAGGGAAAGGTAAAGATGTAGAAAAAACGTATTTTTTGTTGAATAAAATGTGTTGACAGGTATTTAAATTTCTTGTTAAAATTATAAATTTATTTGACTAAAATTACATAATGTGTTATAATTTTTAACAGTGAGGTGGAAGCGAAATGCCAAAAACATTAGCCGACATTAAAAGATCCCTTGATTCCAATCTCGGGAAACGATTAATGCTTAAAGCAAACGGTGGACGTCGAAAAACAATTGAACGTTCAGGCGTTCTAGCCGAAACGTATCCTTCTGTATTTGTGGTACAGCTTGACCAGGAAGAGAATGCGTTCGAACGAGTTTCTTACAGCTATGCAGATGTTCTCACTGAGACAGTCCAATTAACATTTTATGATGAAGCAACAGGAAGTATCATCTTTAGCCAGCAGTAGACTATACGTTTGCTGCTTTTTTATTTGTCTAAAAGAGTTTATTTTTTGCCTTTCCTTGAACAATCGTTTGCGTTTATCCGCGAAAAGCGAAGTCTCCCAAGGAAATCATCAGCTGAAAATCTTTCTATAATTGGTTTATTCCCCCTAGTAAAGATTCGTCCTTTTGGACACATATTAAACATATGGTACACCAAAAGGGGGTAACATGATGAGCAGAAGAAGAGGAATCATGTCTGACCAATTAAAAGAAGAACTTGCACAGGAACTTGGGTTCTATGACGTTGTTCAGAAAGACGGCTGGGGCGGCATTACAGCAAGAGATGCCGGGAACATGGTGAAACGCGCCGTCGAACGTGCAAGCGAACAGCTGGTTTCCCGTAACGGCCAATAGTGCTTTTCTTTAAGATAATCAACCTTTTATCCGTACCATTCAAGGATTACTTCAGTTACTCTGAGGTAATCCTTTTTTGATAGGCAGCATGAATTGATAAGCAACAGTGTTCAAAGATTGATTTCATCAGCAGAGCTTTTCTATTCCCGGGTAACGTGGTAAAATATCATATTTGTATGAGTATCGAAAGATGATGACACTTCCGAAAGAAGTGTATGATACAATAAGTGAAAAGAGTAATGGTAAGAAGGTGATGAAATGAGGTTATTAGTGAAGGCGCCGGCAAAAATTAACCTATCACTTGATGTTTTACATAAACGCCCCGATGGATTTCATGAGGTTGAGATGGTTATGACCACCATCGATTTGGCAGATAGAATTGAACTCACTAATCTTCCAGATGACACGATCAAGATTCTCTCTCACAATCGATTTGTACCGGATGATGGAAGAAACCTTGCCTATCAGGCAGCACAGCTGTTAAAGGATCGACTGTATATCAAAAAGGGAGTCGCGATCTCCATTGATAAAGTGATCCCGGTTGCAGCAGGTCTCGCAGGGGGAAGCAGTGATGCGGCTGCCACCTTGAAAGGTTTGAATCGTTTATGGGATCTGGGACTCAGTCTGGACGAGCTCGCTGAGTTAGGCTCTGAGATTGGCTCTGATGTGTCTTTCTGTGTTTACGGAGGGACGGCACTTGCTACCGGACGCGGAGAGAAGATTGAACATCTGCCTGCTCCGCCGAATTGCTGGGTCATCCTGGCCAAGCCGACCATAGGGGTCTCAACAGCGGACGTTTATAAAAACCTGAATGTATCAAATGTCCAGCACCCCAGTACAGAAGCGATGATTTCGGCACTCAATCGCAACTCCTACAGTGACATCTGCTCGAATCTTGGGAATGTGCTGGAATCGGTGACCCTGGATATGTATCCTGAGGTCGCTCAGATCAAAGACCAGATGGAACGCTTCGGAGCGGATGCTGTATTGATGAGCGGAAGCGGGCCGACAGTATATGGATTAGTGCAATATGAATCAAGACTTCACCGAATCTATAATGGATTAAGAGGGTTCTGTGACCAAGTATTTGCAGTGCGGATGCTTGGTGAATAAGCGTCTTGCTTAAATCCGTATATTAATGATATATTTACATTACAATATTCGGATTTAGGAGGTAGTTTTGGTGAAGTTTAAGCGCAGTGAACGATTGATCGATATGACCCATTACTTATTAGAACGCCCTCACCAACTTGTACCTTTGACATTTTTCTCTGAGCGTTACGGTTCTGCCAAGTCCTCCATCAGTGAAGACTTGACGATTGTTAAAGAAACCTTTGAAGGACGCGGGATAGGAATTGTTCAAACGGTACCGGGAGCGGCAGGGGGAGTCAAGTACATCCCTAAGGTAAACAGCGATGAAGCGATGGTAGTGATCGAAGAGCTCTGTCAGCATATGGAAAGTTCAGACCGCCTTCTCCCCGGCGGCTACTTATTCATGACAGATCTGCTTGGAAATCCGCTCTTGATGAAAAAAGTAGGGAAGCTCCTTGCGTCGGCATTCGCTGAAAAGGAAATCGACGTCATCATGACAGTGGCAACAAAAGGGATTCCAATTGCAAATGCCATCGCCTCTTACTTGAATGTTCCGGTCGTCATCGTAAGAAGGGACAGCCGTGTAACCGAAGGGTCAACGGTCAGCATCAATTATGTATCTGGTTCCAACAAACGGATTCAGTCGATGGTTCTTTCAAAGAGAAGCTTGAAAGAAGGATCGAAAGTACTGGTTGTCGATGATTTCATGAAAGCCGGGGGAACCGTGAACGGAATGAAGAATCTTCTGGAAGAATTCAATGCTGAAATGAAAGGCATCGGTGTATTGGTAGAATCGGAAAATGCCGAAGAACGCTTAGTGGACGATTATGTTTCACTATTGAAATTATCTGACGTAAACGAGAAGAATAAGCAAATTTCCTTAAAAGAAGGAAATTACTTTCAATCAAATCTGACATTCTTACCATAAAGGGAGGCAGTTACTTTGCGTGTTGTTTCAACAGATCAAGCACCTGCAGCAATCGGACCATATTCTCAAGGGATCATAGTGAATAATTTATTCTACAGTTCAGGACAAATTCCATTAACGGCAGAAGGAACGATGGTTGACGGAGATGTGGCATCTCAGACCCATCAGGTCTTTCAAAACCTTCAAGCTGTTCTGAAAGAAGCAGGAGCTTCACTTCATACCGTAGTGAAAGCCACAGTATTCATTAAAGATATGAATGATTTCAGTGCCATCAATGAAGTGTATGGTGAATATTTCGATACACACAAACCTGCACGGTCTTGTGTAGAAGTTGCCCGCCTGCCTAAAGATTCCCTGGTTGAAATTGAAGTCATTGCACTCGTGAAGTAATCTTCACGGGTGTTTTTTTGTTTTACGGGTATCTCCGGGAACTTGCATTTGTTCATTAGGTCAAAAGAAACAGTTGCTTGATTAAGTGAAAAATAAAATTTTTCAAAAAATTTTACATTATAAGAAGGAATATCTGGTAAAGTCGTTGAATACATACAGTAGATTTCATCTAGGGAAAAAGGTGGTGAACAAAATGGAAGTAACAGACGTAAGATTACGACGGGTTAACACTGACGGCCGCATGAGAGCGATTGCATCCATTACGCTGGATAACGAATTTGTTGTTCATGACATTCGTGTAATTGACGGGAACAATGGCTTATTCGTAGCGATGCCAAGTAAACGGACACCTGATGGGGAATTCCGTGATATCGCTCATCCGATTAATTCGGGTACTCGCGGCAAGATACAAGATGCTGTGTTATCAGAGTATCACCGTCTAGGTGAACTTGAAGAAGTGGAGTTAGAAGAAGCTGGCGCTTCCTAAAAGAGTCTATTGCAACAAGAGCCTACTTCCACAGTAGTGCTCTTTTTTTCTTTTCTACCAAATACCCAGATTTATTCCTCTCAAAACCTCCTTTTGAAAATATTTTCATTTATTTTTTGAGAAATGTTAGCTCGTTTAACTTGTACAGTCTATTAATTCATAGCGGGATTAGTATTGTTAGGAGATAAACAATATATAATTACCGGTACCAGCGGTTGATTGGAGTGCATGACGAAGACTCCTGCGGGAAAAGTAGCTTATGTGAGTCCCCGCAGGAGCGAGCCCGACGAGGAGCATTCCTGTAATAAAGTAAAATTGCGTTTATATCGAAGTTTTTGAAGTGTGCATAAAAAATGCCCCCTTGGTACGATAGAGAGTATCATGCATGACCTCGATTTAAGTACCGAAGGGAGACTTCATCTGTGGATTTTACACAAAATGAACGACTTAATCATATACACTAATTTCCATAAAATAACCTACCAAAATAAGGGGAGAAATTCCTCTTATTGAGGAATTAGTACGAAATATTGAGTAAATAGAGGGAAACATTCCCCCTATTTACTCCAAAAGCATGAAAATAAACCATTTTACCTTGCCTTAACGGGAAAAACTCCCCTTATATCCCCCGAACCTAGCCCGATTCTGCAGGATAACAGGAAAATCTCCCTTTATTAAAACAATCAGAGGTTACTCACAATGAAGGGTGAAAAAATGTCTGCTTCATTTATCTGCCTCTCAAAAATCAACATCCACCCCCTGCCAGTAAAAATCTTTTGTAGCACACCAATTGGTATAACAATTAGCATGCGAATTTCATGCTGACAAAACTTATGCCCCCATGTTAAAAAGGGTTCGAAATTCAGGGCGGATTTACCGTTTACTTTATTAAACCCTATATATATCAACAAAAAGAAAAGAAGCAGTTTAATTCAGTTACGAATAGGACAGCCAATTGGTGTGTTAATTTAGTTTTTGTATTCGAAATCCGAACCCGTTAGGAAAACAGCTCCCTGCACGCCCGCGGAAAGCGAAGTCTTGCACGGAAATCAATAGCAGCGTTCAAAGAAAATCTTCATTAAAGCATTACTAATTTTATTCGTGCAAACACAAACAGAATCTATTACTTGACAAATATATGTATATTTTTCTCTATCCTTGAAATGAAAGAGTTTTTAGGATATATTCGTTATGGATAAAAAGGTTATTGGAGGACCAAAAATGACAAAACGATATGCCGTTATATTAGCTGCCGGACAGGGCACAAGAATGAAATCGAAGTTATATAAAGTTCTTCATCCTGTGTGCGGCAAGCCGATGGTGGAACATGTGGTCGACCAAATTTCAACATTAAATATAGAGAAGACCGTCACGATCATCGGTCACGGTGCCGAGCTCGTGAAATCCCACTTGGAAGGCAAGAGTGATTTCGCCCTTCAGGAAGAACAGCTGGGTACAGCCCACGCGGTCATGCAGTCAGAAGATGTACTGGGTAATGTAGACGGTACAACGCTGGTCGTATGCGGAGATACTCCTCTTATCAAGGGAGAAACGATGGAAGCACTTGTGAAGCATCATGAGCAAAAAGGTGCAAAAGCAACCATCCTGACCGGACACACAGAATCACCTGATGGCTACGGACGGATCATCCGCAGCGATTCAGGTTTGGTGGAGCGCATCGTCGAACATAAAGATGCGTCAGATGAAGAAAGAAAAGTGAAAGAAATCAATACAGGTACGTATTGCTTTGATAATAAAGCATTGTTCAATACGCTTAAAAAAGTATCAAACGATAATGTCCAGGGCGAGTATTACCTTCCTGATGTGATTGAGATTCTTCAAACCGAAGGGGAAATTGTGAGCGCTTATCAAACAGGCGATTTTGATGAGACACTAGGCGTAAATGACCGTGTAGCACTTTCCCAAGCCGAAACGACGATGAAAAAGCGCATCAATGAGCAGCATATGCGAAATGGTGTGACGATTCAGGATCCGGCTAACACGTACATTGATGCCGGCGTGGAAATCGGCAGGGACACGGTCGTTCTTCCGGGTACTGTGATTAAAGGGAAATCTTCTATCGGTGAAGACTCCATCATTGGACCAAATACTGAATTAAAGGATTCTTCAATCGGCGATCGCACGGTTGTGAAGCAATCTGTTGCTCACGACAGTTCAATCGGTTCCGATGTACAGATTGGCCCGTTCGCTCATATTCGTCCCCATTCAAGTATTGCGGATGAAGTGAAGATCGGGAACTTCGTAGAAATCAAGAAAGCTTCATTCGGAAAGGGAAGCAAAGCTTCTCACTTGAGCTATATCGGTGATGCCGAGGTAGGAAGCGACGTCAATATTGGATGCGGATCGATTACGGTCAACTATGATGGTAAGAACAAGCATCTTACAAAGATTGAAGATGGAGTATTCGTTGGATGCAATTCCAATTTAGTAGCTCCTGTAAAAGTTGGAAAAGGTGCATATATTGCAGCTGGCTCAACGATTACCGAGGATGTTCCCGGGGAGTCCCTTTCAATTGCTAGGGCTCGCCAGGTCAATAAAGAAAATTATGTACAAAACCTTAATCACAAGAAATAAACTGGAGGTCCACCATGCCAAACTCTTATATTAATTCTAAGTTGAAAATATTCTCTCTTAATTCGAACCATGAACTTGCGAAAGAAATCGCAGATGAAGTTGGCGTCGAACTAGGTAAATCTTCTGTTAAACGATTCAGTGATGGAGAAATTCAGATTAATATCGAAGAAAGTATCCGCGGCTGCGATGTTTTCGTTATTCAGTCCACTTCTCAACCTGTTAATGAAAACCTGATGGAGCTGCTGATCATGGTAGATGCGCTGAAACGTGCATCAGCTAAAACGATCACGATCGTGATGCCTTATTATGGTTATGCCCGCCAGGACCGTAAAGCAAGAGCACGTGAGCCGATCACAGCCAAACTCGTTGCGAATTTATTGGAAACTGCAGGAGCGACACGCGTCATCACCTTGGATCTGCACGCTCCTCAAATTCAAGGTTTCTTCGACATCTTGATTGATCACTTAATGGGTGTTCCGATCCTGGCTGAATATTTCCAGGAGAAAGGCCTCAAAAACGAAGACATCGTCATCGTATCTCCAGACCATGGCGGTGTAACAAGAGCACGTAAACTTGCAGAGCGCCTGAAAGCGCCGATTGCAATCATTGATAAACGCCGTCCGAAACCAAACGTGGCGGAAGTGATGAACATTGTAGGTAACATCGATGGCAAAGTGGCGATCCTGATCGATGATATCATCGATACTGCCGGTACCATCACATTAGCTTCAAATGCCCTGGTTGAAAACGGAGCGAAAGAAGTGTTCGCTTGCTGTACGCATCCGGTTCTTTCAGGTCCTGCAATCGAGCGTATCGAGAATTCCAACATCAAAGAGTTAGTGGTATTGAACACCATCGCGCTGCCTGAAGAGAAAATGATCGGCAAGATCAAACAGCTTTCAGTGGCAAAACTAATCAGCGAAGCAATCATCCGTGTATACGAACAAAAATCTGTAAGTACGCTATTCGATTAAGATTTAATATCAGTGTTTGTGCAATGAACAAGAACCCGCCCTCTCATCTTGATGAGGGCGGGTTCTTGTTGTTTTGGTTCGGGGCCGATACAAAGTCGATAATTCGTTGAATACTTGAAAATGAAATTCACATGTTTATTCCCAATATGAATAGGGTAATTACTATATATATAGAACTCGACTCAATTTTAAAAGATTAGGGAAGGTGTTGGATTAAACATGGCAACAGAATTAGAAGCAAATACAAGAGATGATTTTAAACGTTCTGCTTTAACTCAGCTTAGACACAGCGGAAATATCCCTGGTGTTGTATACGGCTATAAAACCGAAAATACACCGATCGCGATTGATGCAATTACATTCATCAAGACGATTCGTTCAGTAGGAAGGAACGGAATCATTTCTTTAAACATCAACGGTAATAAACAAAATGTCGTTTTAAGTGATTATCAACAGGATCATATTAAAGATGAAATTACACACGTTGATTTCCTGGCGGTTAACATGTCTCAGGAAATGGATGCTGACGTCCGTATCGAGCTCACAGGAGAGTCTGCCGGAGTGAAGGACGGCGGAGTATTACAACAGCCGCTTCATGAAGTATCGGTTACAGCGAAGCCCTCGGATATCCCTGAATCAATCGAAGTGGATATTTCAGAGCTTCAAGTCGGTGACACCGTGACGATCGCGGATATACGTGATAAATACAGCGTGACACTGAATGAAGAAGATGACCGTACGATCGCTTCCATACTTGCTCCAAGACAGGAAGAAGAAATCTCGACCGGTGAAGAACAGGAAGCTGGTATACCTGAGAACGAAGAAGGAAGAGAAACCGAAGCGAGTGAAGAAAGTAAGTCTTCCGAAGAATAATCTTTCCTTTTTTAGCGTAACCTTTTGCAGGTTGCGCTTTTTACGTTTATTCTAGTAGTAACAGGTCAGAATGAGGTGGAAGCATGAAATTAATCGTCGGACTCGGAAATCCGGGGTCACAATACGAGAAAACCAGGCATAATATCGGGTTTGTCATCGTGGATGCACTTGCAGAACGGCTCGGTGTATCCCTGAATCAATCGAAGTTTAAAGGAGTATACGGAACGTATCACTATAAGGGTGAGAAGATCGTTCTATTAAAGCCCCTTACATATATGAACCTATCCGGGGAAAGCATCGTCCCGTTAATGGACTATTTTAATATAGATGAAGAAAACCTGCTTGTCATCTATGATGATCTGGACTTGCCTGTAGGTAAGATACGATTGCGCCAGAAAGGAAGCGCAGGCGGCCATAACGGCATCAAGTCAACGATTGCACATTTAGGGACACAGAACTTCAACCGGATAAGGGTCGGCATCGACCGGCCCACAAACGGCATGAGTGTTCCTGATTATGTATTGGGTAAATTCAACAAAGAAGAGCAGGCAGAACTGGATAAAGTCATTTCCAACTCTGTCCAAGCATGTGAAAGTTGGTTTGATAAACCTTTTATCGAAGTAATGAATAGGTTTAATTAAACTTTGTAATATCGGTTTCAGCGGTTGATTGGAGTGCAAGAAGTAGACCCCTGCGGGAGAAGCGTGTTAGGTGCAACACAGGTGTGACTGAGGAGGCTCACCGACCGCCCGCGGAAAGCGGAGTCTTGCACGGAAATCAATAGCTGTGATTAGAATCGAAAAACAAACATGCCAACTGAATAAGTCCCTTCTATTCCGTTCATACTAAACGTATAAATGTAATTGGAGGGATATCAATTGGCTATCCACTATCATTGCCGACATTGTGGTACGGCTGTAGGGACAATCTCCAATGTGTCGGTTCACTCCGAACAGCTGGGCATCCACAAACTGACCGAGGAGGAACGTATGCATATGGTGACATATCAGGATAATGGAGATATCCGCGTACGCACAATTTGTGAAGATTGCCAGGAGAGTCTGGAGAGAAATCCGGATTATCATGGATTGGATTATATCATTCAGTAAGTGTTTATATCATTAATGGCAGCAACGCTTTGGTAGAGAACCAAAGCATTTTTCTGTTTAAATACAAGCCTGATTAAACAATCTTATTCGTTGCTTAATCAGGCTTAAAGGCATAGAGTTCATGAAAATATTGAACCAATAGATAGAAAGATCCACGGGGAGGAGCGTACTCTTGAAAGGTATTTTAAAACAAATTCACCAAAGCGAAGAACTTCAATCCCTCATAAGCGGAATTGAAGGGAAATTATCAGAACAGCTTGTGGCCGGACTGTCAGGCTCTTCACGTACAGCTTATATAGCGGATGTTTATCTGGAGACAACTAAATCAACTGTGGTGGTTACCCATAACCTGTTTCAGGCGCAGAAGATATATGATGACCTGATTCAATTTTTATCCGAAGATGAGGTCTATCTATATCCCGCTAATGAATTGATTGCAGCGGAACTGAGTGTGGCAAGCCCCGAGCTCCGGTCACAGCGGATAGAAGTATTGAATCAACTTTCAAAAAATAAAAAAGGCGTCTATATTGTACCCGTTGCAGGGTTAAGAAAGATTCTCCCTCATAAACAACAATGGGAAAAGAATCAAATCACATTTACGTATGGTGAAGATATCGACCTTGATGATGTGTTGAATCAATTGGTTCAAATGGGTTATCAGCGTACCGGAATGGTGAGCACCCCGGGGGAGTTCAGTCTCCGGGGAGGAATTGTTGATATTTACCCGCTCACCCTTTCTAATCCTGTACGGATTGAATTGTTTGATACCGAAATCGATTCAATCCGCACATTTTCAGTGGATGATCAACGGTCCATTGATAAGTTGAAGACCATTGAAGTTGGTCCGGCTTCAGAGGTCCTGATGAATTATGAAGACATGGGGAGTTTAATCCAAAAGATTGAAACCGGCATGTCGAAAAGTCTTAAAAAGATTAAAACAGACAGTGTGAAAGAAAAGCTCACAGAGTACATTGGGCATGAGATCGCACAGCTTGAGAATGGGCAGGTTCCTGAACAGATCTTCAAGTATCTCTCTCTTGCCTATGAAACGCCTAGTAGTTTGCTAGACTATCTTCCAGGTGACAGTGTCATTTTCTTTGATGAATACAGCAGGATCCAAGAGATGAGTGAATCGTTGGAAAGGGAAGAAGCAGAGTGGTATACATCCCTCCTTCAGGATGGACAGATCATTCACGAACTTTCCGTGTCTCATAAGTTCCCGTCCTTGACAGCCAATACGAAGCTGCCTAAGGTTTATTTCTCGTTGTTTCTGCGTCACATACCAAATACGAGCCCTCAGAATATATTCAATGTATCAGCTAAACCGATGCAGAATTTCCACGGACAGATGAATGTCTTGAAAGCAGAGCTTGACCGCTGGAAAAAAGGGAAATATACCGTCGTAATGCTCGGACCGGATGAAGATCGTGTGAAGAAGCTGCAACGTGTACTCGATGACTATGAAATCGAAATTGCATTTGTCGAAGACGGTTCCAAGTTATTAAAAGGCCAGGTCCAAATGATCAATGGGAGCCTTACGAATGGATTCGAGCTTCCGATGCAGAAACTTGCCGTCATCACTGAAGAAGAACTATTTAATAAAAGAACTCAAAAGAAACCGAGAAGGCAGAAACTTTCAAATGCAGAAAGAATAAAAAGCTACTCCGAATTGAAAGTCGGAGATTACGTGGTGCATGTCAACCACGGGATCGGAAAATATTTAGGGCTGGAAACGCTGGAAATCAACGGGGTCCATAAAGATTATCTCCATGTCAAATATCAAGGCAGCGATAAACTGTATATCCCTGTTGAACAGATTGAGCTTGTACAGAAATATGTCGGTTCAGAGAGTAAAGAGCCCAAGCTTTATAAATTGGGGGGCACGGAATGGAAGAAGGTAAAATCCAAGGTTCAATCCTCCGTTCAGGATATTGCCGACGATCTGATCAAACTTTATGCTGAGCGTGAAGCTGCAAGGGGTTACGCCTTTTCCCCCGATGGTGATATGCAGCGTGATTTCGAAACAGCCTTTCCTTATGAGGAGACGGATGACCAATTAAGGTCGATTCATGAAATCAAGCTTGATATGGAAAAAGAACGGCCGATGGATCGATTGCTGTGCGGGGACGTGGGATACGGAAAGACAGAAGTGGCTATCCGTGCTGCTTTCAAAGCGATTGCAGATGGTAAGCAGGTTGCATTCCTGGTGCCGACCACCATTTTAGCCCAGCAGCATTTTGAAACCATCAAAGAACGGTTCCAGGACTTCCCGATTGAGATCGGTTTATTGAGCCGCTTCCGGACAAGAAAGCAGCAGCTGGAAACGATCAAAGGACTGAAAACAGGGACGGTGGATATCGTTGTCGGTACTCACCGCCTTTTATCCAAGGACATAGAATACCGCGATATCGGTCTGCTGATCATCGATGAAGAACAGCGCTTCGGTGTAACCCACAAAGAGAAAATTAAACAGCTTAAGACGAATATCGATGTGTTGACCTTGACGGCAACCCCGATTCCCCGCACCTTGCACATGTCGATGCTGGGGGTAAGGGATTTGTCTGTCATCGAAACACCGCCGGAGAACCGCTTTCCAGTACAGACGTATGTCATGGAATACAATGGCCCTCTGATCAAAGAGGCGATTGAGCGGGAAATGGCGCGTAATGGGCAGGTTTACTTTCTATATAACCGAGTGGAAGATATCGAGCGTAAAACGGATGAAATTTCGATGCTCGTCCCTGATGCAAGAATTGCTTACGCTCACGGACAAATGAGTGAGGGGGAGCTGGAGTCGGTGATCTTGAGCTTCCTTGCGGGTGAATATGATGTACTTGTGACAACGACCATCATCGAAACGGGTGTCGATATTCCGAATGTCAATACACTCATCGTATTTGATGCAGACCGTATGGGCTTGTCGCAGCTGTATCAGCTGCGTGGCCGGGTGGGACGCTCGAACCGGGTCGCGTATTCCTACTTCACGTACCGGAAGGATAAAGTCCTGACTGAAGTGGCTGAGAAACGCCTGCAGTCCATTAAGGAATTCACGGAGCTTGGATCGGGATTCAAGATTGCGATGCGGGATTTGACGATACGCGGCGCGGGGAACCTGCTCGGAGCACAGCAGCATGGTTTCATTGATTCTGTCGGATTTGATCTCTACTCACAAATGCTGAAAGAAGCGATTGAAGAGCGGAAAGGGGATATCCCTAAGAAGCCTGAGTCCGCCTTTGAAGTGGATATTGAAGTGGATGCTTATATTCCTGATACCTACATCAAGGACGGACATCAGAAGATTGAAATGTATAAACGATTCCGGTCACTTTCATCCCTCCCTGAAATTGAAGAATTGAGGGAAGAAATGCTGGACCGATTTGGTGAACACCCTGAAGAAGTGGAATTTCTATTCCTCATCACCGAACTGAAGATCTTTGCCAGGAATACAGATCTTGAAGCGATCAAACAGGAAAAGAAGATGGTCAATATCTATATGTCCCCTGAAGGAACCAGCAGGATAGACGGTTCAAAGGTGTTCGATCTGTGCAACAAACACGGCCGTGCCGTCGGACTTGGAATGGAAGGGTCAAAGTTGAAGATTTCCATCAACACAACCCGTCTCGAAACATCAAAGTGGTTCCATATGGCATACGACATCATCAAAAACCTGGATACAGCCATCAAAACGGAAAATCACGTGTCTTGATTATAGCCCTCTAATAGTTTTGATCGAAAAACAAATTAGAGGGAAGCGGTAATAATTCATCTGTTTTTAGAATGAGTTTTGTGATACAAGCTATGTATATCTACTACCCAGCGGTTGATTGGAGTGCAAGACGAAGACTCCTGCGGGAGAAGTGGCTAATGTGAGACCTGTCCATCTCCGGCGGCTAGAGGCTCGAGGTCATAAGTCAATCAAGCCAAAAAGGCAAAAGCGCCTTTCCGGCTTGCTCGCCTTATGCTTGTCGCCTCTGAGCAAGCCGCCTCCGCTTTTCTAATTGTCCAGCTCCGGGGCTTAGAGGCACATGTCATAAGTCAACTCGTCCAAGAAGGCAAAGAACGCCTTCGTGGCCGATTCGCCTTATGCCACCCGCCTCTGAGCAAAGCCCCTCCGCTTTTCTACCCGCAGGAGCGTAGCGACGAGGAGGCTCACGGGTCACCCGCGGAAAGCGAAGTCTTGCACGGAAATCAACAGCGGTGTTCAGGAGATGCAAACAATTTAAGAATCTAAATTGTGTTTCATCTATGCCCTCATTTTCGTTACATCCAGATGGTTTTCGACATTTCATCCTAATATTCGTTATAATCTTGTAACTGAACTGTAAACGCGCTCGCTGGTTTATTTTACTATGATAAGGGTATTAGTATTAATGCAGCTGCCAACTTTGGAAAAAGTAACCTGCACTAGCATTTTAGTGAAATTACAGAAAAAATAACTGAATGTGTATAGAACTTCTAAGATGTAAGATACTAAACTCAACAATGGCAATGTATTCAATGCAAGTGAATGCCTTGCTAAATAAAAATCATCTGATGAAAGTGAGGCAACTATAGATGAAAGCAACTGGAATTGTTCGTCGTATTGATGATTTAGGACGCGTTGTTATTCCGAAAGAAATCCGCAGAACATTAAGGATCCGTGAAGGAGATCCGCTTGAGATCTTCGTTGATCGTGACGGAGAAGTCATCTTAAAGAAATACTCTCCTATCAGTGAACTCGGAGATTTTGCAAAGGAATATGCCGAAGCATTATACGACAGTTTAGGAAGTGCGGTCCTGATTAGCGACCGTGATGCAGTAATCGCCATAGCAGGCGCATCGAAGAAAGAGTATCTGAACAAGAATGTAAGTGAACTACTCGAAAAAGTAATGGATGACCGTTCTTCTCTTTTACACACTCAACAGGGACAAGCAGAACTTGTTGATGGACATGGTGAAGATTTAAACTCTTATACGATTGCTCCGATTGTAGCAAATGGAGACCCAATTGGTGCTGTTGCTATCTTCTCTAAAGACCGTACTGTTGGTGAAGTGGAACAAAAGGCAGTGGAAACGGCAGCTGGCTTCTTAGCAAGACAAATGGAATCATAAGTAGGAGAGAGTGGCATCCGCCACTCTTCTTTTTTTTGAATAGAAGGGTCTGTTAAGCTGCTTTCACATATCTTTGACCAGTTCTAAAGCCCTTCCGCATTTCTGCATTTATGATAAAATGACAATAATATAGCACAAGGAAGATTGTACATAGAAAGTCTTACATAGAAAGGCTTGAAGCCAGGTGAGGAAGCAGTATTCCTCCAAGCAATTTCTTAAAGGGGCCATGATTTTGACGCTGGCTGCATTGGTTACCAAGGTCTTAAGCGCGGTGTATCGGGTTCCTTTTCAGAATATCGTTGGAGATATCGGTTTTTATATATACCAGCAGGTGTACCCCTTTTACGGAATTGCGATTGTGCTTTCCACTTACGGGTTTCCTGTGATCATTTCAAAATTAGTCGCTGAGAAGCTTGAAGAAAAAGATGAAGAAGGCGCAAAGGATGTGGCCCTGACCTCCTTCCTGTTTCTGTGTATCGTAGGGTTGATATGGTTTATGATTATCTATTTCGGTGCCGGCATGATTGCGGGGTGGATGGGAGATCCGAGGCTCATGCCCCTGATCCAGGTCATTTCGTTGTCCTTTTTGCTGCTGCCTCCCCTGTCTTCATTGAGAGGGTATTACCAGGGGAAAGAAGATATGCTCCCAACCGCTGTCTCACAGGTTGCCGAACAGAGTATCAGGGTGGTGACGATCCTGGTGTTTTCGACCTTATTGGTCGCTCAAGGCCATTCTCTTTACACGGTCGGTAACGGTGCGTTATTCGGTTCCATTACCGGCGGGATTGCAGGAGTGATTGTCCTGATTTTCTTTCTTGCACTGAAGAAGGAAAGGGCGGTATCGGGAATCTTTACCTTGGCAAAAGATTATCAGTCCATTTGGAAACGGTTGTTGAAAGATGGAACGGCCATCTGCGTGAGCGCCATGTTGTTGATTCTGCTTCAATTCATAGACTCATTAAATGTATATGCATTATTGACCTCTTCCGGCATGGAGGAGGGTGCGGCGAAGAAGCTGAAGGGCATCTATGACCGCGGGCAGCCTTTCGTACAGCTCGGGAATGTCGTGGCCACCTCTATTTCGCTCACTATCGTTCCTTTGGTGACGAGTGCTTACATCGGCAAAAAAGAGGGCCAGGTGAGGGAGTACAGTCAATTATCATTAAAGATCAGTATCATTATAGGCTTTGCAGCGTCCCTTGGTCTGATCAACCTCATCGTTCCAACGAATACGATGTTGTTTGAGAACTCTGCGGGTTCAAGTGTGATTGCCGTTTTCTGCATGTCGATATTCTTCAGCTGCCTGATCCTCACATTTGCAGGGATCTTTCAGGGCATAGGGAGCATCTATTATCCGGCGATCTGCATCATTGCAGGGGTGGCCCTTAAGTATGCCGGAAATGCCATTCTGGTACCGGTGTTCGGGACAATGGGGGCGTCCCTTGCCACTATTTCATCATTAGCGTTGGTTACGCTCCTGATGATGCTGAGGTTAAAAAAGATATTTCCGCTCAGACTGATCGATTTTTCTTTTTATAAAACATTGATCTTAAGCGGGGCTGCGATGACTATCGTGCTTCAGGGGTTGATGCTGCTATATGGGCTGCTATTGACGTATGGGATGCCTGAACGGGTAACTGCCGTCTTCTTCTCTATAGGGGGAGTCTTCATAGGCGGCACGGTGTTTATCATTCTTTTATTAAGAGGGAATGTCCTGAGTCAGGAAGAACTCGGCTTTCTGCCCTTTGGGAGCAAGTGGGTGAGGCTGATGGAGAAAATCAAGCCAATTATAAAAAGCAGATAGGAGATTCATATGAATAGGATTACGATTGTCGGCCTGGGGGCCGGAGATTTGGAACAGCTGCCATTAGGTGTTTATCGTCTGCTCAAAGAAAGTGAAACGATATTCCTGCGCACAAAAGAACATCCTATGGTAATGGATTTGGCAGCGGAAGGAGTGGTATTTCACTCCTTCGATGAGATCTATGAAAAACATGACCGGTTTGAACAGGTATATGAAGAAATAACCGAGGTTCTTGTGTCGCGTGCAGAAGCAGGACCGCTCGTCTATGCGGTACCGGGTCATCCGCTCGTTGCTGAAAAGACGGTCCAGCTTCTGTTAGAGCTTGACCGTCAAGGGAAGATTGAAGTGAAAGTCGGAGGCGGTCAAAGTTTCATTGATGCCTTGTTTGCTTCTGTCGGAGCGGATCCGATCGACGGCTTTCAGTTATTGGACGGGACCTGCCTGAGGTTTCAGGATGTTCACATGAATCAGCAGCTGATCATCGGACAGGTCTATGACGCATTCATCGCTTCTGAAGTGAAACTTACGCTGATGGAGCTTTATCCATACGATTACGAAGTGGTGCTCGTGACGGCTGCGGGAAGTAAGGAAGAAAAGATTGAACGGATCCCGCTGGTGGAACTTGACCGCGCTGCAGGTCTGAGTAATTTGACGAGTCTCTATGTCCCGGCTGTCAAGGAGATGGAGACTGCTTTCAAGCAGTACGGGACGCTGAGGGAGATCATCGCAACCTTGCGTGGGCCGGACGGCTGTCCTTGGGATCGGGAACAGACACACCAATCCCTGAAAAAATATCTGATCGAAGAAACCTATGAGTTACTCGAAGCCATCGATGAAGATGATATCGATCACATGATTGAGGAGCTGGGGGACGTGCTCCTGCAAGTGATGCTTCATGCACAGATCGGGGAAGATGAAGGCATGTTCACGATGGAAGAAGTGATTGAAAGCATCGCTGCGAAAATGGTCCGCCGTCATCCACATGTATTCGGAACCGTCGATGTAGAAAATACTGAGCAGGTGAAGGCGAACTGGGACAAGATTAAGCAGCAGGAGAAAGGCGGAAGCCAAGAGCCTGCCTTCATGCTGAAGGATATCGCCAAGGGAATGCCGGCGCTCCTGAAGTCCTATGAATATCAAAAAAAAGCGGCTAAGGCAGGCTTTGACTGGCGTGACCCTAAAGGCGCCTGGGATAAAGTATGGGAAGAATTAAAGGAATTCGAGAAAGAAGTAGAGAATGGTAATGAAACAGAGATAAAGAAAGAGTTTGGGGATATTTTATTTGCTCTTGTCAATGTGGCCAGGTTCTACAACGTATTTCCAGAGGAAGCACTCGCGATGACCAATACAAAATTTTACCGCCGCTTTTCCTATGTGGAAGAACAGGTCCGCAAATCTGGAAAGTCCTTTAAAGAATTCACTCTGGAAGAATTGGATGCCTTCTGGAATGAAGCCAAAAAGAAAAATATCGAGTAGGGGAGTTTTATAGATGGTAACAATGAGACTGGATAAATATTTGAAAGTATCAAGGCTGATCAAGAGACGGACACTGGCGAAAGAAATCGCAGATCAGGGCCGGATCCTGGTGAATGGCACGCAAGCGAAGGCAAGCTCCAATGTCAAAGTAGGGGACGAGTTAAGTGTCAGGTTTGGACAGAAAGTGATGAGGGTAAAAGTAGAAAGGCTTCTTGATACAACGAAAAAAGAAGATGCAAGCAGCCTGTATTCCGTCATTTCTGAAGAAAGAATCAAAGAGGATTCAGAGTAAATCCCCGTCTTCTTTTTGTTCTTAATCGCTCCCCTTCTACATACATATAGTACAAAGCTTGTACTATGTGAATGTGAGGGATAAACATGAACCAATATTATGATGGAAACAAAGACAAGACTTCCTATCAGGAACATGATGTCATCATGAGGGGCCGGAAGCTGCTGGATATTACAGGAGTAAAGCAAGTGGAAAGCTTTGATAATGAGGAGTTTCTACTTGAAACGGTGATGGGTCTCCTGTCCGTAAGAGGTCAAAATCTGCAAATGAAGAATCTTGATGTCGATAAAGGCGTTGTCTCAATTAAAGGAAAGGTGTTCGATCTGATTTATTTGGATGAACACAACGCGGAGAAGGCTAAAGGACTCTTTAGCAAGTTATTTCGATGACGCTGACGACTCAGTTTTACACCATGCTTTCCATGATAGGGATGGGAGCATTATTTGGTGCGACACTGGATACGTATAATCGGTTCTTAAACCGGTCTCAGAGAAGAAGATGGCTTGTTTTCCTGAACGACCTGTTATTCTGGGTACTTCAAGCTCTTGCGATATTTTATATCCTTTTTTCCGTCAACTTCGGAGAACTGCGATTCTATATCTTTATCGCCTTGCTTTGCGGTTTTGCGGGCTATCAGGCTCTCCTTAAACAAGGATTTCTTCACTTGCTGGAAAAACTGATTCTTTTTTTCATATCGCTTTATAATTTATTGGTCTCAATGGTAAAAAAGTTAGTGTATTCGCCGATAAAATGGTTAGTGGTTTTACTGATTACGCTGGTTCTTTCTCTTGCGAAGGGGCTCTTGAAAACAGTAATCTTCCTGTTGAAGATGGTCTACTCCATTGTGAGATGGGCGATTATGCTCGTATTACGTCCGGTTTGGTGGATTGTTAAAGGTATATGGAATTTATTGCCGAATCACCTTACAAAAAGAGTCGAGAAGTTATATAATAAAATGGCAGGAATTCTTGAGGTCAATATCAAAAAAATATATAGAGTCGCAGATAAGGTGAAAACGCGCTTTAAAAAATAGCGGCATTTCACCTTATCGCTGCTCCAGTCAAAAAGGAGGTTTGGGAATGAGAAAAAACGTAACGCCTATGGAAAATGAATATGTCCGCCACCAGGAACATATACATAAGTCTTCATCCAAGAGAAAAAAGTGTTTGATTCGAAGATTGTCCCTGTTTTTTATTTTAGTCCTGGCAATTAGTGGATTTTTAATCTCGACTCTCATTTCCAGAGCCCAAATGTTAGAAGAAAAACGCACAGAAAAAGCACAGCTTGAAGATAAAATGGAACAGCTGAAAGATCACCAAAGTGCCTTGGAAGAAGAGATCGTCAAGCTTAATGACGATGAATACATCGCCAAGCTTGCACGCCGTGATTATTTCTTATCCGATGAAGGCGAAATTATTTTTAATATCCCGGAACCGGAGAAAAAGAAGGAAGAAGAAGAGGTGTCTTATTGACACTCTTTTTTTTAATTGGCTATAATATATAGTAAGGTTTATCTTTTATCATTTTAAGGAGGAGCATTTCTTTTATGTCAATCGAAGTAGGCAGCAAGTTACAGGGTAAGGTAACAGGCATTACAAATTTTGGAGCGTTTGTGGAGTTATCGGAAGGTTCAACTGGTTTAGTGCACATTAGTGAGGTTGCGGACAACTATGTTAAGGATATCAATGAACACCTTAAAGTTGGCGACGAAGTAACAGTTAAAGTTATTAATGTTGAAAACGATGGGAAGATCGGTTTATCCATCCGCAAAGCCAAAGACCAGCCACAACGCCCACAGCGCCAGCAGCGCCCTCAGCGTCCGCGTAACAACAAACCAACCGATGTACGTCCGAAGGAGAATTTCGAACAAAAGATGGCACGCTTCTTGAAAGACAGTGAAGATCGTCTGTCATCTTTAAAGAAGAACACTGAATCCCGACGCGGTGGAAAAGGGGCGAAAAGAGGTTAACTTGCTGTCTATTAACTAATATAGCAGGTTGTAAGACAGGAACAGGCACATTCATTGTTGAATGCGCCTGTTTTTTTGTTCTATGAAAGAGGATTTACCCCCGCCTTCATCGAATATATGTTTGTAAATATTCATGTGAGGTGGCTTTAGATGAGAAAAGAAGAACTGATCAATCATCATGACTATTTCATTTCCTGGTTGAAAGAGTTGAAGGGTGTAGAAGAAGACAAATGGTACGCACCCATGGAAGAAGGGAAATGGTCGATTGCTGCAAATGTTTCGCATATCATTAAATGGGATAAGTATATATTCCATAGAGTTCTGCCTAACGTTTCGGAAGGGGCTGTCCTTCCTTCATTTCCGGAGTTTGATGTGTTCAATCAGGAAGCTGCTAAATATGCTCATGACGGGGTGACGCAAGAACGGTTACTCGAGGAAGGCACCGAAACAAGAAAGTCCATCCTTCATTACATAGAGTCCCTCGATGAAGAGCAGATGGGACAGTCATTTGAAGTGGATGATCATCACTATACGTTAAGCGAGTTTTTTGACGATTTCATCTGGCACGACAAACACCATCAGAAACAGATCGAAGAGTCGCTTTATAAAGAAAAGGCATAATAAAAAGACTATCCGGTATTGGATAGTCTTTTCATTGTCAGCTTCAATGTTTGTCGGGGCTGACCGATGCGCTTTTTTGTTATGACCCGTACGGGATTCGAACCCGTGTTACCGCCGTGAAAGGGCGGTGTCTTAACCGCTTGACCAACGGGCCGTGCAATATGGTAGCGGCGGAGGGGATCGAACCCCCGACCTCACGGGTATGAACCGTACGCTCTAGCCAGCTGAGCTACACCGCCATATGTGTTTTAAGCACAAAATCTATGATACATAGAAACAAAATTCTTGTCAACAGAAATAATAAAAGAATTTGTCATAATTCCTTCATGTCAGTCTGCGACTGATTTATAGAAGATAATTGGCAAAAAAACACAAGACGAAACCCGAAATTTTCAGAATATTATAACGGAATGAATAGAATGCCGTCGAAACATTCTTAGGCATCATTCCCTCATTTTGACAAACTTTTAAACTTGTCCCATTTATACTTAACAAAAAGCTTTTCTTCAAAAAATTGTTGTTTTTCGTACGTTGTCGAAGAAGTTTGAAATGGAGCGTGTTTACGTGCTCTTTTCGAAATCAAGCTTAAACTGTGATCCGATTAAACGATTGAAAATACCCAAGCGCCGGTATTTTCAAGCTAGTAAAACAACAAGTTTGTGAAAAGAGCCTTACAAAAAAGTAAATGGGGAGTGTTTGTTACATGGGTAAAGCCAATCAGACAACCATAGAACCTGTTCAAAATGTAGATATTGAACACACCAGGCTGGAATTGTCTAAAGGAATAAAGTCGATTTATTCCAAATTGGAATGGCTGTTTGTTCAAAAAGGGATCGCACTGTTCATTATTGGGTTTTTATTGGGAAGGGCACTTATTCTGTCGCATTTGACTCCGTTTGCTCTTCCGTTCTTTGCATCTGTCTATCTTGTCCGGCGGGAAAAATCACCGATTGCTTTACTGGGCCTGCTTGCAGGAGCGGTCACATTATCTTTCTCCAGTATTACTTATACGTTCGCAAGCACGATACTATTCCTAGTAATCTTTCGTTTAACACAAAAATATCATAAAAACGAACTTAAATATGTAGCGTTCTATGTGTTATTCACCGTGATGGGAGTGAAGCTTGCATTTGATTACATCCAACAGGATCAGGTTTTAACGATTTACAATGGCGTGATGGCCATGATCGAAGCGAGCCTCGCGTTTCTATTAACCTATATATTCATTCAAAGCGTCCCGCTCGTCACCGTGCAGCGCAGAAGACGTTCGCTTAAAACAGAAGAAGTGGTCAGCCTGATCATCCTCCTTGCTTCAATCATGACGGGAACGATCGGCTGGGCCGTTTACAGCCTGTCCATCGAACATATTTTATCAAGATATTTAGTTCTGCTATTTTCATTTGTCGCAGGAGCTACGATCGGTTCGACCGTAGGGGTCGTCACCGGACTGATTTTCAGCCTCGCGAATGTCGCGAGCTTTTATCAAATGAGTTTGCTTGCTTTTTCCGGCCTTTTGGGCGGTTTGATGAAAGAAGGGAAGAAATTTGGAGCAGCAATCGGTTTGTTAATCGCCACCCTGCTTATGGGAATGTACGGAGACAGTGATACGGTCCTGACTAAAACCCTCTATGAATCGGGAGTGGCGATCCTCTTGCTGTTCCTGACACCGCAGAGCCTAGCCGTTAAAATTGCCAAACATATTCCCGGCACCCCTGAATACCAGCAGGAGCAGCAGGGATATATGAGAAGGGTCAGGGACGTGACGGCAAACAGGGTCACCCAGTTTTCTTCTGTCTTTCAGGCGTTATCGAACAGCTTTCAACAAATAGAAGACCGGTTCGAAGAGGAGGAAGATAAGGAATTTGACTATTTCTTGAGCAATGTCACAGAAAAGACATGTCAGACCTGCTTTAAAAAGGATCAGTGCTGGTCAAGGAATTTTGATAAAACCTATAATCTGATGAAAGATGTGATGAATGAGTTCGATCAAGGGAAAATTCCGCTGTCCCCCCGCCTACACAGGGAACTGGACAAGCATTGTACGAAAGAAAAGAAGCTCCAGGATACGATCTATCAGGAACTGACATTTTACCAGGCCAATCTAAAACTTAAAAAACAAGTGAAGGAGAGCAGGAAACTAGTGGCGGATCAGCTGCTCGGTGTCTCTGAAGTCATGGGCAACTTCGCGAAAGAGATTCAGAGAGAAAGGGAAAATCATCATATTCAGGAGGAACAGATCCTGGCAAGCATCAATGAATTCGGGATAGAGATAGAGAATATAGAAATCTACAACCTGGAACAGGGAAATGTGGACATCGATATGACGATTCCATACTGCGGCGGACATGGACAGGGAGAAAAACTGATCGCCCCGATGTTATCGGATATTCTCGGGGAAAACATTGTGGTGTATAAGGAGGATTGTGCTCAATTTCCAAATGGTTATTGTCAGATGACATTCAGGTCTGCAAAGAAATTTGTAGTGGATACCGGAGTATCGCATGCCGCCAAAGGAGGGGGGCTTGTTTCAGGGGACAGTTATTCGATGATTGAGCTGGGTGCAGGAAAATACGCCGTTGCGATCAGTGACGGCATGGGGAACGGGGAGCGCGCCCACTATGAAAGCAACGAAACGCTCAGACTGCTCAAAAAAATCCTTGAATCAGGAATTGAAGAGGAGGTAGCGATAAAGTCTGTGAACTCGATCCTTTCCTTAAGGACCAATGATGAAATTTTCTCGACACTTGATTTGGCTATGATAGACTTACAAAATGCATCCTCTAAATTCTTAAAAATCGGATCCACCCCGAGTTTTATTAAACGGGGAGACAAGGTGATGAAAATAGAAGCCGGCAATCTGCCAATGGGAATGCTGCAGCATGATTTCGATGTGGATGTCGTATCCGAGCAGTTAAAAGCGGGTGACCTGCTGATTATGATGAGTGATGGTGCCTTTGAAGGACCAAAGCATGTGGAAAACTATGATTTATGGATGAAACGTAAAGTGAAGGAACTCGAAACCGATGAACCCCAGGAAGTGGCAGATATCCTGATGGAGGAAGTGATACGTTCAAGCTCGGGAATCATTGAGGACGACATGACGATCGTCGTATCGAAAATCAAACATAATATTCCGAAATGGTCGTCTATCCCTATACAAAAAACACATGGAAAAGATAAGAAACGGATTTCGTAAGGATGGTCGATCCCTCTATAAAAATAGTGAAATGAAGTATAAATTTCTCCTGGTTCGGCGAAGATGATACCATCTTTTGAATTAGGAGGGGAGTCTGATGAAAACAGGTACACTTCGTCAAATTCTATTAATAACGGATGGGTGCTCGAATCAAGGGGAAGATCCAATCGCAATGGCGGCTCTTGCCAAAGAACAGGGAATCACGGTAAACGTCATAGGGGTAATGGACAATGATGTAATTGATGATAACGGAATGCAGGAAATCGAAGGGATTGCTTTATCCGGGGGCGGTGTCAGTCAGATCGTTTATGCCCAGCAGCTTTCCCAAACCGTCCAGATGGTAACGAGAAAGGCTATGACTCAGACCTTGCAAGGATTAGTGAATAATGAATTAAAGCAAATTCTCGGCAAATCCGCTTCGATGGAAGAACTTCCTCCTGATCAGCGAGGGGAAGTAATGGAAGTGGTAGATGAGTTGGGAGAGTCTGTCGACATGGAAGTGTTGATTCTTGTCGATACGTCTGCAAGCATGAAACACAAGCTCCCGACAGTCAAAGAAGCTTTGCTGGACCTGTCTTTAAGCTTGAATGCTAGAATGGGAGACAATAAATTTTCGGTATTTGTATTTCCCGGGAAACGACAAGATGTCGAAAAATTGCTGGATTGGACGCCAAAGCTCGAAACACTTACGAGCATTTTCTCTAAATTGTCTCCAGGCGGCATCACCCCAACAGGCCCGGCCATCTCAGAAGCATTGACCTATTTCAAGAAAAAACGTTCGTTAAGGGGATTGCTCTCTCGTGGCGATGATGAACAATACTTCGAAGAAACCATTTAATTTCCCTCCTGGGACTGTGATAAGAGGGAAATGGTATAAACAAATTTATACGATTGTAAAGGAGCTGGGATATGGTGCCAACGGAATCGTATATCTTGTTCAGGGAGCTGCCGGATACCTGGCATTGAAGATGAGTGACAGTAACGTCTCTATCACATCAGAAGTCAATGTATTAAAGTCGTTTTCAAAGGTCCAGGGAACACCTCTTGGACCTAAACTTCATCAGGTGGATGATTGGGAGACGAGAGGGCAGATTATACATTTTTATGTGATGGAATATATCCAGGGTGTGAATCTATTGCATTTTGTACAATCGAAAGGACCTTCATGGACCGGTGTGCTGATTGCCCAGCTTCTTTCGGACTTGGAACGGATTCATCGTGAAGGCTGGGTGTTCGGTGACCTCAAACCGGAAAATCTCATCGTCACCGGTCCCCCATACAGGATTCGCTGTATCGATGTCGGAGGAACGACCATCCAGGGCAGGGCGATCAAGGAATTCACCGAGTTTTTCGACCGCGGGTACTGGCTTGGCGGTTCCAGAAAAGCTGAACCTACTTATGATCTTTTTTCGGTGGCTATGATCTTGATCAATCTAGCATACCCCCAGCGTTTCAATAAGACGGGAACCGGGAATATACAACAATTAAGAAAGGCCGTTGCAGCAAAAGATCAATTGCACAAATTTCAGTCTGCAATCGAAAAAGCGCTGGAAGGAGACTTTCGTTCTGCAGATGAAATGAGAAATCATTTATTGCAGGGCATCTCACATGGAGGAAACACCGCGGGCGCCACAGGCCGGACAAAGAAGGCACCTTCCTCTGCTTCTGCTCCTTCTTCACAACGGAGCAGGATCCAGCAGCAAAAACGGAAGAAATCCAGTCATTTCCTTGAAACGGTTATGGTGATCATGATCGTCTCGATGCTGTATATCCTGTATATCTATGGTGAGCTCATGTAGAATGGTAGTACCTGAGCCGGGAAATTGATACAATAAGGGAAAATGAGCCGGGAAGAGGAAGAGAACATGTTAGGAAAGGCGACAAAAGAGTTCATTCAACGTCATCAATTAATAGAAGATGGAGACCGGATCGTGACAGCTGTCTCCGGTGGTCCGGATTCATTGGCACTGCTTCATTTTCTTCATGTGAATAGGAATGAATGGGGAGCCGAAGTGGTTGCTGCTCATCTCGATCATATGTTTCGGGGAGAGGAGTCTTATCAGGAGCTCCTTTTTGTTAAGCATTTTTGTGAGGAGCGGCAGATTCCCTTTTGCGGGGAGAGAATCGATGTTTCAAAAATCATGAAAGATAAAAATGGGAGCCTGCAGGAAACTGCGCGAAACGTTCGATATGATTTCCTCAAAGAAGTCATGCATACTGTCTCTGCAGACAAACTTGCATTGGGGCATCATGGGGATGATCAGATGGAAACGATTCTGATGAAACTGACGAGGGGTTCAGCCGGCAAGGCCCGTGCAGGGATCCCGTATAAGCGTGAATTTCCCCCAGGTCAGATCATCAGGCCGTTTCTTCCCGTTACGAAGGCAGAGATTGAAGACTATTGCAGGAAGCATCATCTTTCTCCCCGTTTAGATCCCAGTAATGATAAGGATCTTTATACAAGGAATCGCTTCCGGAGGACGATCATTCCTTTTTTGAAGGAAGAAAACCCGCTCGTTCATCATCAATTTCAACAATTTAGTGAAGAAATAACAGAAGATGAAGTGTTTTTAGAGGAATTAACGAGGGAAAAGTTGAATAAGGTATGGAATAATACAGAGGTTTTTTCTGCGCTCGAAATTGAAGGCTTCCTTGCAATGGCTGAGCCTTTACAAAGAAGAGGGATTAATCTAATATTAAACTATCTTTACAAACAAAGACCATCTTCTTTATCGACTATACATATTTATGGTGTATTGGGTATATTAAAGGGGAATTCACCTAATGCCAGCTTGGATTTACCTGGGGGTCTCCATGTAACAAAGGCATATCAAACCTGTTATTTTCATTTTGGGAAATTAGAGTCTGGCCAAGCCCCTTATTGTTATGAGTTAAAGGTCAATGATACCCTTACACTTCCAAACGGTTCTCAATTGGTTCTCCAAGATTCTTTATTGGATATTGACGACTGTAACGGTGACCGCGTGTACATAAATCGCGAAGACGTTGCGCTTCCGTTATTCATTCGAACGAGAAAGACCGGAGATCGATTGAAAATCAAAGGTTTAGAAGGAACAAAGAAGATTAAAACCCTATTCATTGACGAAAAAGTCCCCCGTCATTTACGTGGTGAATGGCCGGTCGTCGTCGACTCGGAGGATAAGATCCTTTGGGTTCCGGGAATGAAGAAATCAATTTACGATTTAGGGGAAGCCCGGGAAAATAGTTTAGTATTACAATTTAAAAGCAATCATCTTCTAGGAGGCAGTTGAACATTGTTAAATCAGGATATTGAAAAGGTATTGATTTCAGAGGAAGAGCTTCAGACAAAGATCAAAGGTTTAGGCGCGCAGCTTACAGAGGAATACCAGGATAAATTTCCTTTGGCAATCGGCGTATTGAAAGGAGCAATGCCTTTCATGGCTGATCTGTGCAAACGTATGGATACTCATATGGAAATGGATTTCATGGATGTTTCAAGTTACGGGAATTCCACTGTTTCTTCCGGAGAAGTGAAGATTGTGAAAGATTTGGATACCAAAGTTGAAGGCCGTGACATTCTGATCATCGAGGATATCATCGACAGCGGCTTGACGTTGAGCTACTTAGTTGAGCTGTTCCGTTACCGTAAAGCAAAGTCCATCAGCATTGTCACTCTTTTAGATAAGCCGTCAGGCCGAAAAGCCGATATCGTAGCGGATTATGTAGGGTTCATCGTCCCTGATGAATTTGTTGTTGGATATGGGCTTGATTATGCGGAAAGATACCGCAATCTGCCGTATATCGGTGTGTTGAAACCTGAAGTGTATACAACTGGGGAATAAGAGTAATCTAAAGAGGAATATTCTAATTGTTTTATTGTAAAACATCAAGCCCTATTTGTTGTAATGCCATGATTTACTATGATACTATTTTAGTTAGTTTGTTTACCCGTGGGAGGAGGTAAGGGATGAACCGGATCTTTCGTAACACCATATTCTATTTACTGGTCTTTTTAGTCATTATAGGTGTGGTGAGTTATTTTAGTAACAACGACGAACCAACCAAAAATATTGAATACAGTACTTTCATCAACCAGCTTGAAAAAGGGGATGTTGAATCATTCTCCATTCAGCCTGGTAGAGGTGTATATGAGGTAAAAGGAGAGCTAAAGGGTGCTAAAGAAGGAGAATCCTTCTTAACCTATGTCCTTACTACCGATGGCAAGTTAATGGACCAAATCAATGCTGCAGCTTCCGAGCAGGGTATTGATGTAAACGTATTACAGGCCAAAGAAACAAGCGGATGGGTATCGTTCTTTACAACGATCATTCCATTTGTGATCATTTTCATTCTGTTCTTCTTCTTACTGAACCAGGCTCAGGGCGGCGGCAGCCGTGTCATGAATTTTGGTAAAAGTAAGGCGAAGCTTTATAGCGAAGAGAAGAAGAAGGTTCGCTTTAAAGACGTAGCAGGTGCGGATGAAGAGAAACAGGAACTTGTAGAGGTTGTGGAATTCCTTAAGGATCCACGAAAATTCTCTGAAATAGGTGCACGTATTCCTAAAGGGGTGCTGTTAGTAGGACCTCCGGGAACAGGTAAAACATTACTTGCACGAGCTGCAGCAGGAGAAGCGGGAGTACCGTTCTTCTCTATCAGTGGTTCTGATTTCGTCGAAATGTTCGTCGGTGTCGGGGCATCCCGTGTTCGTGACTTATTCGAAAATGCGAAGAAAAATGCACCTTGTATCATTTTCATCGATGAAATTGATGCGGTAGGCCGTCAGCGTGGTGCAGGTCTGGGTGGAGGCCACGATGAACGTGAGCAGACGCTTAATCAGCTTCTCGTTGAAATGGATGGTTTCGGAGCAAACGAAGGGATCATCATCGTCGCGGCGACAAACCGCCCGGATATCCTTGACCCTGCACTATTGCGTCCAGGGCGTTTTGACCGCCAAATCACGGTGGACCGTCCAGATGTAATCGGCCGTGAAGCTGTACTTCAAGTACATGCCCGAAACAAACCGTTTGATGATTCAGTCGATCTGAAAGCGATCGCGATGAGAACACCAGGCTTCTCAGGAGCAGATTTAGAAAACCTTCTGAACGAGGCAGCACTTGTTGCCGCCCGTGAAGATAAGAAGAAGATTGATATGCGCGATATCGATGAAGCAACGGACCGTGTCATTGCGGGACCTGCCAAGAAGAGTCGTGTCATATCGGAGAAAGAACGTAAAATCGTCGCTTTCCATGAAGCGGGTCACACCGTTATCGGGGTAGTGCTTGATGAAGCGGATATGGTACATAAAGTAACCATCGTTCCCCGCGGGCAGGCTGGCGGATATGCCGTTATGCTTCCTAAGGAAGATCGCTACTTTATGACGAAGCCGGAGCTTCTTGATAAAATCACAGGCCTGCTTGGCGGACGTGTCGCTGAAGAAATCATCTTCGGCGAAGTATCGACGGGTGCGCATAACGACTTTCAGCGTGCCACAGGTATTGCACGTAAAATGGTCACTGAATACGGTATGAGTGATAAACTCGGACCGCTTCAATTCGGTTCCCAGCAAGGCGGTCAGGTATTCTTAGGACGGGACATCAATAGTGAACAAAACTATTCAGATGCCATCGCCCAGGATATTGACACGGAAATGCAGCGCCTGATCAAAGAAAGCTATGAACGTGCAAGAAAGATTCTTACAGAGAATCGCGACAAGCTTGAGCTCATAGCGAAAACATTACTGGACATCGAAACACTCGATGCTGCACAAATCAAGCATCTGGTCGATCACGGAACATTACCCGAACGCACGTATGAATCTGACAAAGAGACAAAAAGCGACGTAAAGGTAAACATCCAGAAGAAAAATGAAGAAAACGTAATCGAAGCAGATACAAAAGACACCACCACTGAAGACGAATCTGACAAAACAGATCGCACATAATATGAAAAAGAGGCTCACCATCTGAGGTGCAGCCTCTTTTTTTTATGATTAAATCGATGAAATTGGTTTGCTGGGGGAAATTATAAACGTGTAAAGTACGTTGTGTGTTATAGCCTGTTCCAGCTGTTGATTGGAGTGGAAGACGAAGACTCCTAACCGAAAAGCGGAAGGGCTTTGCCCAGAGGGGGGTGGCATAAGGCGAATCGGCCACGAAGGCGCACTTTGCCTTCTCGGTCGGTTTGACTTATGACATGTGCCTCTAAGCGCTGGAGCTAGACAGTTAGCCCAATTGACCGAGGAGGCTCACCAACAGCCCGCGGAAAGCGAAGTGTTCCACTGAAATTAACAGCGGGATATAAAGTGTCTATTCAATAATACAAACCTATGTGGGTTAAAGGTTGTCCACGGCTTTTGTACTTACCTATTAATAATAAGATATGGTATGATGTTGGCAGTGTGTGAAAACAAATGGCTTAGTAGGTGAGAATATTGATTTTTGTAATGGATGTAGGGAATACAAATATCGTATATGGCGTGTATGAAGGCGACCATTTAAAATATCATTGGAGATCGGAAACGAACCGTCATAAAACCGAAGATGAATTCGGTATGCTGGTGAAAAACCTGTTTCAACATGTGGATCTGAAGTTTGAAGAGATAGACGGCATCATCATTTCTTCCGTTGTGCCGCCCATCATGTTCAGTCTGGAGCGTATGTGCGAGAAATATTTTAATGTCACCCCGATTGTGGTTGGTCCAGGCATTAAAACAGGGTTGAATATCAAATATGAAAATCCTCGTGAAGTAGGAGCAGACCGGATTGTCAATGCGGTGGCAGGCATCCACGAATACGGCGGCCCGCTCATCATCGTGGACTTTGGTACGGCTACAACTTATTGCTATATAAATGAAGAAAGACAATATATGGGCGGTGCAATCGCGCCCGGGATCGGCATTTCGACAGAGGCACTCTACTCCAAGGCAGCTAAATTGCCAAGGATTGAAATCGCCAGACCAGATCATATCATAGGCAAAAACACCGTTACGGCAATGCAGGCAGGAATACTTTATGGGTACGTTGGACAAGTTGAGGGAATCGTTCAACGAATGAAAGAGCAAAGTAAAGAAGAACCGACTGTCATTGCCACAGGAGGATTGGCTGCTCTCATCTCCAAGGAATCGACCTCCATTGATGTTGTGGACCCGTTCCTTACCCTCAAAGGATTGAAATTGATTTATAAACGAAACATGAACCAGTGAAAGGAGTCTGTATATGAACGACTATTTAGTGAAAGCACTTGCGTATGACGGCCAGGTGCGTGCGTATGCTGTCAACAGCACGGAAGCCGTTGGTGAAGCGCAAAGAAGACATGATACGTGGCCAACTGCTTCAGCAGCATTGGGCCGTTCCATCAGTGCCGGTGTCATGATGGGAGCCATGCTAAAAGGAGAAAATAAATTAACGGTTAAAGTGGAAGGCGGAGGCCCGATCGGAGCGATCCTTGTGGACAGCAATGCCAAGGGTGAAGTACGGGGATATGTCACCAATCCGCATGTTCACTTTGATCTGAACGAGCATGGAAAACTTGATGTGCGCCGTGCAGTGGGAACGTCAGGGACTCTTTCCGTCGTAAAAGACATTGGCATGAGAGACCACTTCTCTGGACAGGTGCCGATTGTATCAGGTGAACTCGGAGAAGACTTCACCTATTATTTTGTGACTTCGGAGCAGGTTCCTTCCTCTGTCGGGGTCGGAGTGCTTGTGAATCCAGATCATTCGATCCTTGCAGCGGGAGGATTCATCCTTCAACTAATGCCCGGCACAGAAGATGAGACGATTACAAAAATAGAAGAACGACTATCGAAAATCCCGCCAATTTCTAAACTTATCGAAAAAGGGCTGACTCCTGAGGAAGTCCTGGAAGAAGTGCTTGGAAAAGGTGAAGTGAAAATCCTCGAGAAGATGCCTGTATCATTTAAGTGTCAATGTTCAAAAGATCGATTCGCCAACGCGATCATCAGCCTTGGCGAAAGTGAAATCCAGGACATAATCGATGAAGATCAGCAAGCAGAAGCGAAATGTCATTTCTGTAATGAGACATATGTATTCTCGGATAAAGAATTAGAAGAACTCAAAGATGAAGCAAAAAAGTAAAACTCGTTAGGGAGAATTACAATCAATGAAAATTAAACGTTTACCTTTACTGATTGCAGCAGCGTTATTGATTGTCACGAACATTGTCACCTTATTCCTCTGGTTAAAGCCTGAGGCATCCTCCAGCATGGGGGGGATAAAAGCAGGAAACGAAGTCGTTGCCACTGTAGGTGATGATTCTGTTACCAGAGAAGAATGGCTTTATTCACTCGAACAAAAATACGGTGAACAAGAGCTTAAGCAATTGATTAATCAAAAGGTCATTGAAAAAGTCGCTAAAAAGTATGACATTTCAGTTTCTGAACAAGAGATTAATCAAGAGTATGATTTAATCCGTTCTGTTTATAATTCGTTCGACGAAGAATACACAGATGATGAAGAAACAGTCAAAGCCCAGATCAAATCGGATTTATTATTGGAAGAGCTATTGACAAAAGATGTTGAAGTCGCAGAAGAAGAAATGAAAAGCTTCTATAAACAAAACGAAGAAATGTATTCAATCCCGAAAATGTACAACTTGAAACAGATTACAGTTCGTGATGAATCGCAGGCCGGTCAGGTCATAAAAGAGCTGGAAAACGGATCGAGCTTTGATGTTCTGGCAATGGAACGTTCCACTGATGTTCAAAGCGCCCACCTTGGCGGGGAGATTGGTTATATCCCTGCAGACGGGGAGCTTTTATCGCCTGATGCTGCGAAAGAACTCGATTCGTTGAAAGAAGGCGAGTGGAGTCAGCCTTTGAAATCTGGGTCTGATTACGTGATCTACCTTCTGGAAGACATCATGAAAGAAAGAAACTACAGTTATGACGATGTAGAATCACAAATTCGCCGCCAGCTTGCCATTGACCAGGTGGAGTCACCGCTTCTTCCCGAAGCCTTCTGGGAGGAAGCAGAAGTGGAATGGTTTTACGGAAGTGAACAATAAAGGGGAGACTGGCGTTCAAGCGGCCAGTCTTTTTTAATTTACATAATCGCATGAGTTTGAAGGAAACATAGAAGGGATAAAAGATGAATAGAGTAGCATAGGGAACTTATGCTTGTCGGGTCTGAGCAACCCGCCTACGCTTTTTAGTGTCCAGCTCCGGCGGGTAGACCCTCGAGGTCATAAGCCAAATCAATCAAAAAGGCAAAGACCGGCCTTTTCGCTTGATTCGTCTTATGCTTGTCGGGTCTGACCGACCCGCCTCCGCTTTTCTGAATCCAGCTCCAGGGCTTAGAGGCACATGTCACAAGCCAACCGCCTCTGAGCAAAGCCCCTCCGCTTTTTAGTGTCCAGCTCCGGCGGGTAGACCCTCGAGGTCATAAGCCAAATCAATCAAAAAGGCAAAGACCGGCCTTTTCGCTTGATTTGGCTTATGCTTGTCGGGTCTGACCAACCCGCCTCCGCTTTTCTGAATCCAGCTCCAGGGCTTAGAGGCACATGTCATAAGCCAACCCGTCCAAGAAGGCAAAGAGCGCCTTCGTGGCCGGTTCAGCTTATGCCACCCGCCTCTGAGCAAAGCCCCTTCGCTTTTTAGTTGACAAATATATTGAATATTGTTACATTTTAGTAAACAAATCCAACAAAATTACTTGGGATTAGGAGTGAGGAATGAATGGTGAGAGTTGCAAATTCCATTTCGGAATTAATTGGTCAGACTCCGATTGTGAAGCTTAATCGTTTGGTTGATGAAAATAGTGCGGATGTATATTTGAAATTGGAATATATGAATCCCGGCAGCAGTGTAAAAGACAGAATCGCGTTGGCCATGATTGAGGAAGCTGAGAAATCCGGCAATCTTAAGCCGGGAGATTCCATTGTGGAACCAACCAGCGGGAATACGGGGATAGGATTAGCGATGGTGGCGGCTGCAAAAGGATATAATGCTGTACTGGTCATGCCTGATACGATGAGTACGGAAAGGCGCAACCTTCTCCGTGCATATGGTGCTGAACTTGTATTGACCCCGGGATCCGATGGCATGGGCGGCGCAATCCGCAAATCGGAAGAGCTAGCGAATGAAAAAGGATATTTCATGCCGCAGCAGTTTAAAAATGAAGCAAATCCTAAAGTTCATCGGGAAACAACCGGTAAAGAAATCGTGGAGCAAATGGGTGACCAGCTTGATGGCTTCGTATCCGGTATTGGAACAGGTGGGACGATCACGGGTGCTGGAGAAGTTCTGAAAGAGCATTATCCATCCATCAAGTTATACGCAGTGGAACCAACCGACTCCCCGATTTTGTCCGGAGGAAAACCGGGACCCCATAAAATACAAGGGATCGGTGCGGGATTTGTCCCCGAAATCCTTGATACATCCATTTATGATGAAGTGATCCAGGTGCGCAATGAAGAGGCTTTCGATTACGCAAGGAGAGCCGCGAAAGAAGAAGGGATCCTTGGGGGCATTTCTTCAGGGGCCGCCATCTTTGCTGCATTGAAAGTGGCGAAAGAGCTTGGAAAAGGAAAGAAAGTTTTGGCTGTCATCCCGAGCAACGGCGAGCGCTACCTAAGCACTCCTCTCTATCAATTTGATGATGAATAATGAATAAAAAGATCCTGAAGCAACCTTTGCTTCGGGATCTTTTTATTTCGCTGTTTCTAGTAGATTGTTGGTATAAGTGAAGTTGCTCGATCGACATGGGAAACCTGTTCGTCCATCTTCTTTAAAGTAATGAGTTTATTTTAAAGGACCATCTAGCTGTTGATTGAAGTGGAAGATGAAGACTCCTGCGGGAAAAAAGCGAGACAGGTAAGACCCCGCAGGAGCTTTTACGACGAGGAGGCTTACTGGCCGCCCGCGGAAAGCGAATTCTTCCACGGAAATCAACAGCGGTATTAAATTGTACCCACCATCCCTCACAATCCGCATCTTCCAAACTTTCGACAGTGAAACCTTCTTCAACTTCATGTATCATGAAAATAGATAAACTAGTAGGAGTGTGAAGGAAGTGCAGCACCTATATTTTCAAAAAAACCGTGCAACGAAAGAACAATTCTTCACAGCATATGAACAGCTTAGCAAGCATCAATCACATCATGTTTTGCTGGAAAGCGGCCGGGGTGGACGATATAGTGTTGCCGGACTTCAGCCTAAAGCGGTATTGGAAAGTATGGAAGAAGGATTAAAGATTCACGATGACAAAAACACTGAAACCAGAATGGGAGACCCGCTGATCGAGCTGGAAAAATGGCTTCAGCCGTTGAAAGCGAAGAGACAGCCTGATCTTCCGGATTTTCAAGGAGGAGTCATCGGTTTTCTAAGCTATGATTACGCCAGGCGAATTGAGAAACTGCCTGTTTTGAGCAAAGATGACCTTGAGGTTCCAGAAGTGTACTTCTTTTATTTAGACGAGTGGGTCGTGTTTGACCACAGGGATGAAATGCTGTGGACGATGATCCTGACACAGGGCGAGAAGGACATGGCACATGCCCGCTTGGAAAAATGGACGTCGTTGTGGCAAGAGCATTTTGGGAAAAAGGAAGCGGAAGAGGTCGCGCTGCCTGACGAGGGTGCGGCCGACATTGGCGTCTCAATGGATGAAGAGCAATTTTCAACAGCGGTAAAAAGGATCCAGGACTATATATCACAGGGGGATGTCTTTCAAGTCAATTTATCGGTGAGGCAGTCTCAGGAACTTGGGGCTGAGCCTTTCACTGTTTATAAAAAGCTGCGCGAACTGAATCCCTCCCCTTATATGAGCTACATCCAGACCCCTGAATTCCAGATTGTTTCAGGGTCCCCCGAGCTCCTGGTGAAGAAAAAAGGGATGGAAGTGAGCACAAGGCCGATTGCCGGTACGCGTTCCCGTGGAAAGGATGCTGCAGAAGACGAAGCACTGGCACAAGAGCTCATCGATAATGAAAAAGAACGTGCTGAGCATGTCATGCTCGTGGATCTTGAACGGAATGACTTGGGGAGGGTTTGCAAGTATGGAACCGTTGAAGTCAATGAATTCATGGTCATTGAAAAGTATTCCCATGTCATGCACATCGTTTCAAATGTCCAGGGAACACTGGATGAGAACAAAACCGGAGCCGATGTCATCCGTTCTGTGTTTCCAGGCGGGACGATCACAGGCGCACCTAAAATAAGAACGATGGAGATCATTGAAGAACTCGAGCTGGTGAGGAGAGGCATTTACACTGGATCGATCGGCTGGATAGGCGTCAACGGCGATATGGAATTGAATATTGTCATCCGGACGATGTTTGTGAAAGAAAATAGAGCATATATCCAGGCGGGTGCAGGTGTCGTCATCGACTCGAATCCGAAATATGAATATAAGGAATCATTGAAGAAAGCCAAGGCACTTTGGGTGGCAAAAGCCATGGCGGAAGGAAAAGGGGAACAACGATGATACTCATGATCGATAATTATGACTCATTCACTTATAATCTTGTCCAGTTTTTGGGAGAGTTGGGCGAAGAGCTGATCGTCAGACGGAATGATGAAATCACGGTTGTGGAAATTGAAGCACTATCCCCCGATTACTTAATGATCTCCCCCGGTCCCTGCAGTCCGGATGAAGCGGGGATCAGCCTCGGTGCCATTTCGCACTTTGCCGGGAAAATACCAATCTTCGGCGTATGCCTGGGTCATCAATCGATTGCACAGGTATTCGGAGGGGACGTCATCCGTGCCGGACGGCTTATGCACGGAAAGGTATCGGACATGCACCATGACGGGAAAACGATTTTTCATGGAATGCCGAACCCTTTCGAAGCAACAAGGTATCATTCACTTATCGTAAAGCGGGAAACCCTGCCGGACTGCTTCGACATCACAGCCGAGACGTCCCAGGGGGAAATCATGGCCATCCGTCACAAGGAGCTCGCAATCGAAGGTGTGCAGTTCCACCCTGAGTCGATCATGACGCAGCAGGGTAAGATCATCTTGAAGAACTTCCTTGAGACGTATAAGAAAGCTAGGATGCCGGCATAATGTATATCTATTTGAATGGGAGCATCGTTCATCAGTCAGAAGCATCCATCTCGCCTTTTGATCATGGTTATTTATACGGGCTCGGTGTTTTTGAAACATTTCGCACGTATCACGGTCACCCATTTTTATTGGGGAATCATCTGGACAGATTAAGAAATGGCCTTGCAGCACTTAATATTAAAGCGGATATACAGGAAGAACAGATACGGCAAGTCATACGTGCGCTTTTAAGAAAAAATAAATGGGAAGATGCATACTGCCGGCTGAATGTGTCGGGGGGACCTTGCGAAATAGGGCTGCAGACAGCTCCCTACGAGAAACGGACCATCATTCTTTTTCAAAAGGAATTACCGCCGCACCGGCCGCTTCGTGAAAAAGAAGGTGTCATCCTCCAATTAAGAAGGAGCACACCCGAAGTGGAGGAGAGGTTGAAATCTCATCATTACCTCAACAATCTCGCTGCTAAAAGAGAAATCGGTCCTTCACCGGACAAAGAAGGAATCTTCCTCACAGGTGACGGTTATCTGTGCGAAGGCATCACCTCGAATATGTTCTGGATAAAGGAAGGGGAGATCCACACTCCTTCCATTGAAACGGGTTTGCTGAACGGGATTACAAGACAGTTCATTCTGGCCTTGGCACAACATCTGCAAATTCCTGTCCGTGAGGGTCTGTATCGTATAAGTGAACTGGATACGGCAAGTGAAATATTCTTTACGAATTCGGTACAAGAAATCATCCCTGTAAATCAGGTGGGAAACCGGGTGTATCCAGGCGGCAGCGGTCTATACGTCAGAAAGCTTCATGAGTATTATCAGAAGTATGTAATGTACTTATATTCCATTGAAGACATGAAAGAAGGGAACCATCATGCCACAAACGATTAAGTGCGGCAAATATGAATTGGACTACACCCGTAGAACCCTCATTATGGGGATCCTCAATGTGACACCGGATTCGTTTTCAGACGGGGGATCGTATGACTCTGTGCAGAATGCGGTGAAGCGTGCCAGGGAAATGGTCGAGGAAGGAGCGGACATCATTGATATCGGAGGCGAATCGACACGGCCTGGCCATGACCCCGTATCTGCTGAAGATGAAATAGCACGGGTGGTCCCGATCATCGAAGCCCTGGTCAAGGAAGTGGATGTACCGATTTCAATCGATACGTATAAAGCGGAGACTGCAAGAATGGCGTTGGAGGCAGGCGCCCACATCATTAATGATGTATGGGGGGCGAAGAAAGACCCGCTCATGGCCGAAGTGGCGGCAGAAAATGGAGTACCGATCATCCTTATGCATAATCGTGAGGATAAAGAGTATGAAGTGTTCATGAGGGATGCGGTACAAGATCTCCAGGAAAGTATTACCCTTGTAAAAAAAGCGGGGGTGAAGGATGAACAAATCATCCTCGATCCCGGAATCGGTTTTGCCAAAACATTCGAGCAGAACCTTGACATGATGAGGCATGTTGATGTCCTGGTATCCCTCGGTTATCCGGTTCTTTATGCCACCTCGCGAAAAAGGATCATCGGTCATGTGCTGGATCTTCCGGTTGACGAGCGGATGGAAGGAACGGGAGCGACAGTATGCTGGGGCATCCAGAAAGGGTGCCAGCTCGTGCGTGTGCATGATGTCAAAGAAATGGCACGGATGGCAAAGATGACGGATGCGTTAATGGGAAAGGAGCGGGATGATGGATAAAATCATATTGAAAGAAATGGAATTTTACGGCTATCACGGGGTATTCCCTGAAGAGAATAAACTGGGTCAGCGATTTCGTGTCAGCGTAGAGCTTCACCTTGACCTAAGGAAGCCAGGACGAAGTGACAGTCTTGAGGATTCTGTTAACTATGCGGATGTCTACTCGATATCAAAGTCAGTGGTAGAGGGTGAGCCTTTTAATCTGGTGGAAGCGGTGGCAGAAAGGATTTCCTCTGAAATACTGCGCGCATTTACGGCCGTTGAAAGCTGCAAGATTACATTAATCAAGCCTGATCCCCCGATACCCGGCCATTATCAATCGGTGGCGGTCGAGATTACAAGGAGTCGATAACATGAACAGCATCGCATACATTTCTCTCGGATCGAATATGGGGGAACGGGAGGCCTATTTGGAAAAAGCCATAAATATCCTCCATAATCATGGTAAAATAAATGTATTAAAGATATCGTCCATTTACGAAACGGAACCAGTAGGGTTCACTGAACAAGGTAAATTTTTGAATATGGTGATTGAAGTTCGTACGGATTTAAGTCCAGAAATATTGTTACAGCAATGCTTGCAGGTGGAAATTGACCTTGGGAGAAAAAGGGAGTTCAAGTGGGGGCCGAGAATAATCGACCTTGACATTTTACTTTATGATCACGAAAATATTGAATCAGAGAATCTTCTCATTCCACATCCAAGGATGCAAGAGAGGGCATTCGTTCTAATACCGCTTTTAGAGCTTGAACCGTCTCTGGGGCACCCTGTTCTCAGGACCCCGTTCATTCGCTTTCTGGACGAAATACCTGACAAAGAAGGAGTTCGGTTATGGAAACAGATAAATGGGGAAGACGCGTTCGTGCATTCAGGAAATTAAAAGGCTTCACCCAGGAAGGACTGGCAAGGGAACTAGGTATTTCCGTCTCTGTACTGGGGGAAGTGGAAAGAGGCAGCCGGATCCCGAAGGAAGACTTCTTGGTGAAGGTTGCAGGTGTGCTCGATATTTCGCTGCAGGATCTTGATCCTCAGGGTGAGTTGGAACATAGTGAATAATTCCACGTAATTGATAGATGAACATAATCACAAGGAGGAAAGATCCTTGTTACAAATCGTTTATATCAAAATGGACGACAACGGGCTTATCCTTGCCCCGATGGGAAGAACAAGAAGAGAAAAAAAAGCCAGGTAAACGCCGGGTAACCAATCTAAAAAAAGGCTGAATTCATTCGTGTGATGTGGCATGGATGGACGGCCTTTTTCGATGTTTTCTTAGACTCTTCTAAGAACCGGAACTTTAGGGGTGTTACAAATCCGGATATTGTGTAAAATAGTATGGTATATATTCGTATCAGTCTAGTAAAGCAGGAAAGCAGATAGAATAGGAGTGAAAACACATGAGTCATGAAGAAATTAACGACCAGTTTCGCGTAAGGCGCGAAAAAATGGAATCCATCCGTGAAAAAGGAATGGATCCGTTCGGTAAACGTTTTGGCCGCACACACAGCTCATCCGAAATCAAATCACAATATGATGAGTTTTCTAAAGAAGAGTTAGAAGAAAAAGAGATTACTGTAACGATCGCAGGAAGAATCATGACAAAGCGCGGGAAAGGAAAGGCTGGATTTGCCCACCTTCAGGATTTAGAAGGACAAGTCCAAATCTATGTGCGTAAAGATGCAGTAGGCGAAGAAGCATACGAGTACTTCAATACTGCAGATCTTGGAGATATCGTAGGAATTACAGGAACGGTTTTTAAAACGAAGGTTGGAGAGCTTTCTGTAAAAGCGAAAGAATTTCACCTGCTGACAAAGGCGCTTCGTCCTCTTCCTGAAAAGTTCCACGGGCTGAAAGATGTGGAACAACGCTATCGTCAGCGCTACCTTGACCTGATCACAAGCCAGGAAAGCAAGGAGACCTTCATCGCGCGCAGTCGTATCATCCAATCGATGAGAAGATACTTAGATAACAATGGGTATCTGGAAGTGGAAACACCAATGATGCATTCCATTGCAGGAGGAGCATCGGCCCGTCCGTTTACAACCCATCATAATGCGCTTGATATGCCGCTGTATATGAGAATCGCCATCGAGCTTCACTTGAAGCGTCTGATCGTGGGCGGACTTGAAAAAGTATACGAAATCGGACGTGTTTTCCGTAATGAAGGGGTCTCAACCCGTCACAACCCTGAATTCACGATGATCGAGCTTTATGAAGCATATGCAGATTACCGCGACATCATGGCGCTTACTGAAAATCTGGTCGCCCATATCGCTAAAGAAGTATTCGGTTCAACAACGGTTCCATACGGCGAGTATGAAGTGAACCTTGAGCCTGAATGGACCCGGCTTCATATGGTTGATGCCGTTAAAGAACATACCGGTGTTGACTTTTGGAAAGCGATGTCGGATGAAGAAGCACGCTCTTTAGCCAAGGAGCATGGCATTGAAATTAAAGACAATATGCAATACGGCCATGTCGTAAATGAATTCTTCGAACAAAAAGTAGAAGATAAGCTGATTCAGCCTACATTCATCTACGGCCACCCTGTGGAAATCTCTCCACTGGCGAAGAAAAATCCGGAAGATCCACGTTTCACCGATCGTTTCGAATTGTTCATCGTGGGCCGCGAGCACGCAAATGCATTCACGGAGCTTAACGATCCGATCGATCAAAGAGAACGCTTCGAAGCACAACTCAAAGAAAGAGAAGAAGGAAACGATGAAGCACATATGATGGATGACGACTTCATCGAAGCATTGGAATATGGTATGCCTCCAACAGGCGGTCTAGGTATCGGTATTGACAGACTGGTCATGCTGTTGACGAACTCACCATCCATTCGTGATGTGCTTCTGTTCCCATTAATGCGTCATCGCGACTAATATCATTTGCAAAAAAAGCAGCGGCCGATGCCAGCTGCTTTTTTGTATATATGCCTTGCAACTACTTCTGCGAAAGAAAGATAATGAAAAAATAGAAGATACCAGTTTAATCTATTCCAGAAGTGGAATAACAATAAGGAAATATATGTTTTAACTCATACTAATAAAATATAAAAAAGATGAAAAAACATGAAAAAACATCTTGCGCCATGGTTTATATGGTGGTATATTATTATCTGTTGCCGCAAAACACGGCGAACAACACAAAAAACTTTAAAAAAAGTTATTGACACTTCGGTGTTGATGCTGTAG
>NZ_JBAJHU010000016.1:0-62339 GCF_036867415.1 Mangrovibacillus sp. Mu-81 | reverse complement strand
AAGCGCCTTTATGGCTGCCCTGCCTTATGCTTGTCGCCTCTGGGCGAGCCGCCTCCGCTTTTCTATTTGTCCAGCTCCGGCGGCTAGGCCCTCGAGGTCAAAAGCTAAATGGTCCAAGAAGGCAAAAAAACGCCTTCTCAGCCCATTCATCTTATGCTTGTCGGGCCTGAGCGAGCCGCCTCCGCATTTCTTCGATTTCAGCCTGCATATACAACTACTCTTTTTTCCTTCATCAATATTCTTTCGTGAATATTTACTATATTTTGCATAAATACAGCTTGCAACACACTTTTTATCCATTATAATGGAGGTATTAGTAAAAAATGTCGAAATATGAAGGAATTACATAGGAGAATTAGATGAGGCTGATATCAAGCAGGGCTTTGCGACCTGGGATGGTTATGGCGACAACTGTATATAATGCAAGAGGACATGCGTTGATCCAGGAAAACGTTGCAATCACGGAACGTATGATATTCAGGCTGCAGGAGCTGAATGTTCAATATGTTTATATTGAAGACTCGCTTTCCAACGGGATAAAGGTGACGGAGTCTGTACCCAGCAGGGTAAGACAGGAAGCGGTTGCCGGTATCGAGAATGTGTTCAGCAGGATTAATGAAGCGAAGATGCCACAGAATTTGGTCGTACTTGAGGACAGTGCCAAACAGCTGAAGGATATTATTGCTGTCGTGTTGAGGGAAGTAAAGGGAAATGAGGATTTGCTTACTGTTCTGACGGATATCTTCACCTATGATTCTTACGTATTTCACCATTCATTCAATGTGACATTATATACACTTTCAATCGGGATCGAGCTGAATCTTTCCCCAAGACAGCTGGAAGAAATCGGCATTGGAGCCATCCTTCATGATGTGGGGAAAATGTTGGTATCTGAAGAGATTCTTATGAAACCGGGAAGGCTGACTGAAGAGGAGTTTCTGGAAGTCAAGAAACATACCGAACACGGCTTTGAGATTCTTCGAAAACTGCAGTCCATTTCACTGATGGTGGCTCATTGCGCCTATCAGCATCATGAGAGATTGGACGGTTCGGGTTACCCGCGCGGATTAAAAGGGGAAGATATCCATCCCTTTGCAAAAATCATTGCAGTGGCAGACGTCTTCGATGCGATGACATCCAATCGGGTTTACCGCGAAGCGATGCTGCCGCATGAAGCGTTGGAAATCCTTTACGCGGGCTCAGGTTCCTTATTTGATAAGAATGTCATCGAAGCCTTCAGGAGATCCGTTGCAATTTATCCAAATGGGATGGTCGTCGAATTGAATGACGGGAAGAAAGGGATCGTCACCGGGCAGAATAAGGGGCTGACAGACCGTCCTGTCATAAGAGTGATTGAAGAGAATGGGAAAGAACTTTATCGTCCATATAATTTGGATCTGCGGACCGAACTTGATAAGGTCATCACCGGTTTTGATGCAGATTATGAACCTGAATCAAGTAAAATAAAATAAGTTTTTGCGTTAAACCCTCCTTAGAGAGCATAAGAATAGCTTGTAAGGGGGGATTTTTTTGTCCAGATTCAAAACACACATACCCCGAAAAGGAGGGCCGCTGCCTTTTCGCCACGTGATGATCATCACCATCGTATTCTTCGTCTTTTCCACGGGTGCAGGGCTTTGGATCGTCAACCTTGGATTGAAACCGACCCTGCTTGCTTATGCAGAAACCCAGACGAGCAGAATCGGGACGATGGTCATCAATAAAGCAATCAACAAGAAGGTAGCCGGTTCCATTGAGTTGGAAGAGATAACCGAAGAAGTGAAAAATGAAGAAGGGGAGGTGGTCTCTCTCAGCTTCAACACACAGAATATCAACCGGGTACAGGGGGAAATCACTAATTTAGTACAATTATATTTAAAGGAAGCCGAAAAAGGGAATATTGAAAACCTGGAATATATCACAGACGTGGAAATCGATGAAGAAGGCACGAAAGCGGATGAAGGAATCGTCTACTCGGTCCCGCTCGGTCAGGCGACAAACAATGCCCTGCTCGGGAACTTGGGGCCAAAGGTTCCAATCAGATTCCATGCGATCGGGGACGTGCGTTCCGACATTAAACATACGGTAGAGGAGTTCGGAATAAACAACGCCCTCGTCAAGGTCTATGTGACCCTTACCGTGAATGTCCAGATCATCATCCCGTTTGCAACGAAAACGGAAACCATTAAACAGGACGTATTGATCGCCATGGATACCGTTCATCTGGACGTACCGCAGTTCTTCAATAACAGCGGCGACGGCACATCGCCATCCATCGAAATCCCGACGAACTGATGACACCCGCGGAAAGCAAATGCTTCCACGGAAATCAATTGCAGCAATCAAGGATGGTACAACCTGCACTAGCATCTATTCGACAAAAAAGTTGTCAAACTTGTGATAGTTTGATATATTAAGTAAGGAAATTTTAATATTATAACCACATCATCAATCCGATGGGGTAGAGGTGCAGGGTTCAAGAGTAAGCTGTTTGAGGATGACAACTGAGACAACAGATGAAAGGGAACCTTTGCCGAAGTAGATATGCTTGTCAGAAGTATATTTGCTGGGGTTATCTTGAACAAGGGTAACACTGTCATTATAGGGGATACTCTATGATGGGGAGCTACAGATCGTGATGGAGCACTTACATTACTCATTAAAGGTAATGATAGGATCCTCTATCATTACCTTTTTTTATTCCTCTGTCATGCTATGAGGTTCCCCCCTGTCAACTAGGAGGAGGACATTATGGAAAACACGATTTATTCAATCATCCCACCCCTTTTAGCCATCCTTATGGTTATCCTGACGAGACGCGTACTGCTTTCTCTGGGTGTAGGGATCATCGCTTCAGCACTTCTTATCACAGATTTCTCCATTACGGGCACATTCACAAAGGTATGGGAAGCCGTCAAGGGCATCTTTGTCGCAGACGGAGAATTGAATACCTGGAATGTGTACATCATTCTATTTTTATTGATTCTTGGCGTCATCACCGCTTTCGTCAACATCTCGGGCGGCAGCCGCGCATTCGGTGAATGGGCGATGAAACGCGTGAAGACAAGAAGAGGCGCACAATTATTGGCAGCCGTATTAGGTATCATTATTTTTATTGATGACTATTTCAATGCTCTTGCGGTCGGACAGGTTTCAAGGCCAATCACGGACCGTCACAAGATTTCACGTGCAAAACTCGCGTATATCATCGACTCAACATCGGCTCCGGTCTGTGTCGTTTCGCCGGTATCAAGCTGGGGAGCATATATCATCGGAATCATCGGCTCAATCCTTGCCACTCACAGCATCACGGAATACACAGCATTCTCTGCATTCATACAAATGATCCCGATGAACCTGTATGTATGGGCAGCTCTTCTTTTGGTATTGGTTGTGGCATACAGAGGATTTGATTTCGGGAAAATGAAAGAGCATGAAGACAGAGCGATCACAACAGGAAACCTATATGATCCGGATAAGGATATCCCCGGAGAACTTAAGAACGATCTGCCTGTAAGTTCTAAAGGGACAGTTGGTGATCTGGCTTGGCCGATCATCGCACTTGTTGTAGGAACAGTCGGAATGATGCTCTGGACAGGGTATAAAGCAGTCGGTTCTTTTGATATCCTGCCGGTATTTGAGAACACGGATGTTACCAAATCATTGTTATATGGAAGCTTATTCGCACTTGCGATTGCATTCATTCTATTCTTCCGTCAAGTAAGTTTGAAGGGTGTGGAAGGGAGTGCCGTCGGGACAGCCGTCGTAGAAGGGATCAAATCGATGCTCCCTGCGGTATATATCCTGATCTTCGCTTGGGCAATTGTAACGCTCATCGATGAACTGCAAACAGGGACGTATTTAGCAGGTCTGGTAGAAAAATCAGACATGCCTGTTGAATTCCTGCCTGTGCTGTTGTTCCTGGTAGCGGGAGTCATGGCATTCTCTACAGGAACTTCATGGGGTTCTTTCGGAATTCTTCTGCCGATTGCTGGGGAAATTGCAGCTGCGACAGATGTCAGTGTATTACTTCCTGCAATGGCAGCAGTGTTGGCAGGTTCGGTTCTTGGAGACCATTGTTCACCGATTTCCGATACAACCATCCTTTCTTCCACAGGTGCAGGAAGCAACCATATAGACCATGTACTCACACAGCTTCCATATGCGCTCATTGGTGCATTAGCTGCAACGATCGGTTATCTTGTACTCGGTTTCACCGGAAGCACGCTGCTTGGATTAATCACAGTGATTGTGCTGGTGGTGGGGATCGGCTTTATTAAAGGAAAAAATACCGAATCAGCCGTTTCGCAATAATTGTTATACAAAAAACCAGAGGCAGTCGCTTCTGGTTTTTTTGTGTTTCAACTGCATCCAAGTGTAAGCAATGGAGGGATAACAGGGCAAAGCCGAAGCCGATCACCATTGACAGTGAAAATGAGTCATTCCCCATATTCTACCATCACCTTCTTATTCATATGAATAGGAGAAAAGGGGGGATTGATTTGTTGACAAAGGTAGAAGACTATGAAGATTTAAACTATCCCGACGATTTATTGTATATCATACGGAATGGGTTTCAACAAACTTCCAAGCCTAAACATGTTCTTATCTTAGGAGGAGGCATGGCCGGACTGGTGGCTGCCTCCCTGCTTAAAAGGGCAGGTCATACAGTGACGATACTGGAAGGAAACAACCGGATAGGTGGAAGGGTCTATACAGTGAGGGAGCCGTTCACTTGCGGAAACTACCTGGACTTTGGAGCCATGCGGATCCCCGGCAATCATCGATTGGTCTTCGAATACATCAAGCGTTTTAATCTCCCGGTCAATCGCTTTATAAATTCATCACCGAACGATCTGATTTATGCTAACAATGTCCTGACGACACAAGAGGAATATAAGAAAAATCCTGATATCCTGAGATTTCCTCTTGAAGAAGATGAAAAAGGAAAAACAGCAACCGAGCTTTTTCTCGAAGCGACCCAGCCCTTCTTTGATCTATATTCAAGCAGCACCCCGGCACAACGGGAGGAATTAAAGAAGCAATACGCCATGTATTCAATAGGCGATTTTTTGGCTGACAACCCGCTCGGAAAATCACTTTCGGACAATGCCATCCGAAAAATCGGCGTCTTACTGGGGATAGAAGGATTTCCTGGATTCTCTTTTATAGACATAATAACAGATATCATCTATCCGATATTCAGTGAAAATACTTCATTCTATGAAATCACAGGAGGGAATGATCGGCTCCCGCGTTCATTCATCTGCGAATTGCAAAATGAGATCAAACTCAACCGGAAAGTGACGAAGATCATCCAGGGAGCAGATGGGGTCTGTGTTGAAGCTTTGAATCCCAATACAGGAAGGACATTCTGTTACAGGGGTGATTACGCCATTGTCACTATGCCATTCACAGTCTTACAATTCGTGGATGTGGTTCCCTATGATTCGATTTCTTTTAATAAGTGGCAGGCCATTAGGGAAGTGAACAATGTACAGGCAGTAAAGATAGGAGTCGAGTTCAAAACTCGGTTTTGGGAGAAGCTTGGGGTGGGCAATCTCACCAGTGACCGGCCAGTTAAGTTCAGTTATATCCCAAGCCATGGTATTGGATCATGCGGTCCGGGAGTGATGCTTGCAAGTTACAGCTGGGGGAATGATGCTTCTTTATGGAACAGTGTCCCCAATCAAGAGCTCGTTCGCATCGTCCTTAAAGATCTGGCCAAGATATATGGAAATATCGTATATAGGGAATTCATCCAGGCTGTCTGGTTCAACTGGAGTCAAAATCCTTATTCTGCCGGCTGTTTCACCCTATTTACACCGCAGCAGCAGAAATATTTTGATGAAATCACCAGGAAATCAGAGGGCAGGCTTCATTTTGCCGGTGAGCATACCTCATCTTTTCATGGATGGATAGAGGGAGCGGTTGAATCGGGGATCAGGACGGCTTATGAGGTTCAATATCGGCAAGACAAATATTCCTAAGCCACATGAATGGAGCTAATCAAACTATCTGGAATGGGCAATTCGAACCACAAAAACAAGAATGCCTCCCAAATATCAAAATTTTACTTTGACAATTGTCCTAGAACTAGCTATACTGATTTTAGATTAAATAATCTGAAAATATAAAAATTTCAATTACCTTTTTATTGGTAGTTGAAAAGATTGGGGGAACCAAGATGGAAAATCGTGCCCAGTTTGGAACACGAGCAGGATTTATCATGGCTGCAGTAGGCTCTGCCATCGGGTTGGGGAACATTTGGCGTTTTCCGGCAGTGGCATATGAGAATGGGGGAGGGGCATTCTTCATTCCTTATCTCTTTGCTCTTTTAACTGCAGGTATTCCATTACTTGTATTGGAATTTACTATAGGTCATAAGTATCGCGGATCAGCACCATTATCTTATTTCCGTATGAATAAAAAGGCAGAATGGCTTGGATGGTGGCAAGTTCTCGTTGCATTTGTCATATCGACCTATTATGCAGTCATTATTGCATGGGCGATGTCTTACAGTGTCTTTTCTTTCAACCAGAACTGGGGGACTGACACAGAAGGCTTTTTATTCGGTGAATATTTGAAACTCTCAGTCGATCCGGGACAGACCGGAAGCGTAGTAGGCGGGGTTTTCCTTCCTCTGGTGCTTGTATGGATCGTGACTCTGGGGATCTTATTCAAAGGTGTTAAAAAGGGTATTGAAGTAGCGAATAAAATTTTCATCCCTGCACTTGTTGTCTTATTCTTAATCGTCGTGATCAGAGCTGTTACATTACCTGGAGCCCTTGAAGGCCTGGATGCTTTCTTCGCACCTGATTTCAGTAAGATTATGAGCCCGGATGTATGGGTAGCGGCTTATGGCCAGATTTTCTTCAGTTTATCAATCGCTTTCGCAATTATGATCACTTATTCAAGTTATCTTCCGAAGAAGTCAGATATTACGAATAATGCCTTTATCACTGGATTCAGTAACTCTGGATTCGAGCTTCTTGCCGGTATCGGAGTATTCGCGGCACTGGGATTCATGGCTCAATCTCAAGGGTTGGGCGTGGAGGAAGTTGTAAGCGGCGGTGTTGGCCTGGCATTTGTCGTCTTCCCGCAGATCATCAATGAATTCCCTGCACTAAACGGCTTATTTGGTTTCTTATTCTTTGCATCGTTGGTTCTTGCCGGATTAACGTCATTGATCTCGATTTCAGAGACGTATGTAGCAGCCATTTCAGAGAAATTCGGAATTTCCCGAAATAAAGCTGTTGCATTTGGCGGCGGACTTTCTGCATTGATTTCCATTCTGTTTGCCACACAAGGCGGTTTATACTTCCTTGACGCAGCAGACTATTTTATTAACCAGTTTGGGGTTGCATTCATCGGATTGGTCGAAGTCGTCGTAGTCGTTTGGTTATTACGGAAGCTTGATACATTCAAGGGCCATGCAAATGGAATTTCGGATATCCAGCTTGGCGGCTGGTGGAAAGTATGTCTTGGTGTCATTACACCGATCGTACTTGGATGGATGATGTTCGGCCTGTTCAAGATGAATCTTCTTAAAGAATTTGATTCTGAGACAGGTAACTACGAAGGATATTCGGATGCTTTCATTGTATACGGAGGCTGGTCAGTAGCAGCCTTTGCATTAATCATTGGTATTGTATTAAGCTTTAAGCGCTGGAGCAAAAAAACAGAAGCCGAGAGCTATAAGGAGGTTAGCTAATATGAGTGGAAGTGCCATCATCATGATGATTGTAGGTATCGTCATTATCTGGGGAGGAATGGCAGCCAGTATTGCTAACGCCGTTTCCAAATCTAAAAAAGCACAATAATCACCATGCAGACGATCGGGTGCGGACCCGCCGTCTGCATTTTTCTTTACTTCATTAAAGGCCCGTCCCGCATGGCTTTAACTATAAAGCGGTGCGGGACGGGCCTTCGTTATCTCTTCCTGCTTTTGATTCGGTCTTGGCGTTCCCACTGACGAAGGTGCGGATAGGGATCGAAGGACCATTCCGTCAAACCGTTGTCCTTGTACATTCCATAGTGGAGATGAGGGGGGAATTTCCCCGAAGTTCCCGGTGGGCCGTAACCTGAGCTGCCGACTCCCCCGATCACCATTCCCGGCTCGACTACCTGTCCAACTTTCAGGTTATCGGAAAAACCGCTTAGATGGGCGAAATAGTGATACGTGTTATTTATATCCCTGATCCCTATTCTCCATCCCCCATAGCGGTTCCAACCCTTCATTTCAATGATGCCGTATGAGGTCGCCCTTACAGGAACACCATAGTCCGCAAACAGGTCAGTGCCTTCATGGATTCGGCGACCGCCCCATCCCCGGGCATCACCCCACGTATTACGGTAGCTGTAATTGGATCTGAGCGGGAGGGGGAATGCTTTATCATTGAGATGAATCGTACCGAAATGCTTGTAAATCTTTGCCTTGCCCATAATGATGCTGACTGTCTTATCACGTTTGTAATAATCCCATAAAGCAAGCTTGAAGTTATCACGATCTGTCCCGTACTGCAGGACATAATCAGTGAAGGCAGCCATAATGTCTTCATCACTCTTGATACTTGCTTTTCCGTCATAGTCGCCGTCCCTTCCGAATCCGTTGAAGAGGGAAATCGTCTTCGGGTTATCATCTTGGAGATGTGGATTTAAAGGTCCTGCCCATTTCTCACTATCAATATAAATGGAGATCAAAGAGGAGGGCTTTTCCCTATCTTTTCGCGCGAATCGCAAACTGCGTTCGTATTGATCGACTGCTGCAAGATAATACCAGGGAATATGAGTGAGTGTTTCACTTTTTTGAAATAATTCCATGCGTTTCGTGTGTATTTGTTCCTCTGACAATTGCTCTGCGGCATGTGCCTGAACAGGGCTGGTAAGGAAGCAAAGGATTGTCAAAGTCAGTATTAATCGTATATACAAGTCAATCCCTCCAACTTAGAGTTCTATCTTTAGTTTGTTACGAGCGGCTGGAATCATAATCATCAATAAATGGTAATAGAGGTACATGCTTGTTTTCATTTTTTTAGTATGATAAAGTGACAAAAGAAGTATATTGATGATGGCTTTATTTACATAGAATGAACGATTAATAAGTGTTTCACTCTTTGCCTAAATCAGGAAATATTAGGATTGGAGATGAGGGGTATGACGAAGAAAGATGAGTATGTTCGTAAACCGGAATGGCTTAAGATCAAACTAAATACGAACGATAATTATACGGGTCTGAAAAAAATGATGCGTGAAAAGAATCTTCACACCGTTTGTGAAGAAGCAAAATGTCCCAATATCCATGAGTGCTGGGGTACGAGAAGAACTGCCACATTCATGATTCTTGGGGATATTTGTACGCGTGCATGCCGCTTCTGTGCAGTGAAGACAGGTTTGCCGAACGAACTTGATCTTAAAGAACCTGAACGAGTAGCGGATTCTGTTCAATTGATGAATCTGAAACATGTGGTCATCACAGCTGTTGCCCGTGACGATTTAAAAGACGGCGGATCGCAGGTGTTCGCTGAAACTGTTCGTGCGATCAGACGTAAAAGTCCATTTACATCCATTGAAGTACTTCCTTCTGACATGGGCGGGGTATTTGACAACATCAAAACTCTGATGGACAGCAAACCCGATATCATGAACTACAATATTGAAACCGTTCGCCGAATGACGCCTAGAGTCCGTGCCCGCGCGACCTATGACCGTACACTCGAATTCCTGCGCCGTGCGAAAGAATTGAATCCTGATATCCCGACGAAATCAAGCATCATGGTTGGACTCGGGGAAACGAAGGAAGAAATTCTGGAAACGTTCGACGACCTTCGTGAAAGTGGTGTGGATATTGTGACACTCGGTCAATATCTGCAGCCAACAAAGAAACACTTGAAAGTTCAGAAATACTACCATCCGGATGAATTCGCAGAACTGCGAGAAGCGGCAATGGAAAAAGGCTTCAGCCATTGTGAAGCTGGACCGCTTGTACGTTCTTCATACCATGCGGATGAGCAGGTTAACGCAGCTGCGAAAGCGAAACAGGCTGCGGGCGAGAAAGAACTGAAACAGCAGGCATAAAAAAAGCAAGGACTGACTTAATGAGATGTCTCTCTTAGTCAGTCCTTTTTTAAAAGCTATTGGACCCGGAACTGAGCCTATATCACTCACAAGAATAGTCGTAAATGAGTGTCAGTCCACCATCGTTTCTGATTTGTCAGAACGTTTTTGACGATCCTTATTGATTTGATGAACGTCATCTTCACCCGTATATTGTTCGTCAATCATTTCTCCGTTGGCATTTTCACCTGCATCAATCGCTTTCCCTTGAGGTGAAGCTTTCAGCATTTGGTTAATCGTATCATCTATGGCCGTATTGACGTTTTTACTGTCACTATCCATTTTTGAGAGATTTTCCACATTCTGCATCAAATTAGGGTCATCCGTTACATAAACATGGTACCACCGGGGGATGACGGACATCGCCGTTTTCTTCACCTGATCCGCTACATTAAAACGGGCATCCTTATCTTTTTTATCCGTTTTATAAGAGATCAATACCTCTTCATCGGTGATGAGGGTTGCACAGTCATCGACATTTGGTATGGCTACGCTCATTTTACTGATGGTGTCGGCAACCTTCTCCCGGTCTAAACGATACATATTATCATTCGAAATGGATTGTCCCTGAACAGGGCTTTTCTGCTGTCGGACAAATCCGAAATCTTCCCCGTTTCGTTTAGAATCTTTGCTGACATCTTCATTGTACAGCTCTTCCTGATCGTTGACATTTATAGTGTTACCGTTATCGTGAAACATATCTTCGTTCGCTTTATCGATTCCGTTGCAGGCGGCACCGAATAAAGCAAAGCTCAATACAGTCGTACCGAGTATATACTTGTTCAATTGAAACACCCCCTATTTGTTAGGGTGACCATCTCAATTTATAATTTTTCGTAGTAATTAATGGACAATCCGTTATAATTTAAAGTAAGGATAAGGAAGAAAGAGGGTGGATGGAATGATCTGTGTGCAAAATATTTGCTATGAAATCGTGGAAGAATTCAGGGATGGATTTAACGAAGAAGCATTCAAAGAGAGATACAGCGACATTTTAAATAAATATGATTATATCCTTGGCGACTGGGGATATGGCCAATTACGCCTGAAAGGCTTTTTCGATGATCAGAATCAGAAGGCGTCCTTTGACACCAAGGTGAATACGCATAAAGATTATCTTTATGAGTATTGCAACTTCGGATGTGCCTATTTTCTTCTGAAAAAAGTGAATAAGTAAGAGGAATGAAGGAACATCTCATTAGGAAGAGATGTTCCTTTTTATTACTCATTTTCAGTATAAGGAGGCTCTTCATTTCTCTCCGGATCTGCGTGTACCGGATGGGAACCAGGTTCCTGTCGGGGGATATCCTGATGAAGGGACTTATTCTCATAGTTGAACGCACTGTAATAACGCTGCCCTTCTTCCCATTCCGTGCTCTTGTTTTCCACAGGAGTATATTTTCCGCGCGGAGCTCCGTAAGGTCCTTCCGGAAGCGTCTCGGGAACAAGGAAATTCCGTTGAGTTTCAACATTGGAAAAATCGCTGTACACTTCTTCTTCCTTGTCACGGGTATCATGCTTTTTCTTCATTCTATCTCCCACCTTTCTTATGCGTAGTATGTGAGAGGCTGAAGAGGTTCATGCGCGGAAATTCATCCGTATCATGCAGGCGGACCCAGCACCCTACATAATCGTCTCACTCAAAAACTCCCTGAGCTCTGCAGCTTCTTCTGGCGTAAGTTTGTAGACGCTTTCCAAGTAACCGGGTTCATCGAGGTCATCACGGCCGATGATGGAGAAGCGGCTCCCCTGAAGGTCGAGAACGAGTGATTTACCATAATATCTTTCGGTCCGGGTGATGGCCAGGTCGTAGCGCTGATTTTCCCCCATAAAGCTTACAAAGCGGGTTTTTGTCTCTTCCGCATCATCGTATAAATAAAATCGTTCCGTCATCACATTTCCTCCTCTCATTTAGTCAGCTTTCTTCATCATAACAAAATGCACTGTGAACGCAACTATATTGAGGGGGAGGAAATTATGTTAAAATATAATTGGATGTCATTCAGAAGAGGTGAAGTATATGTATTTCGTGGACAGAGAAAAAATCGAAGAGATCCTGATCTATATGAATGATCAGCTGAGCATAGTAAACAGCCAGTCAGTGTGGGATTCCACAACCCGGAAACTTGCACTCGAACGGATCGCTCATACATTGATTGAATCGGTACTTGATGTGGGAAATAGTATGATCGACGGCTTTATTATGAGAGATCCCGGCAGCTATGAAGACATTATTGATATCCTGCTGGATGAAAAGGTTATAGATGGATCGATGAGCGGTGATTTAAAACGTTTGATCGAACTGCGTAAAGTGCTCGTTCAAGAATACACGAAGGTTGATCATCGCAATCTTCTGCATATTCTTAGTGAAGTACATTCTACATTGGAACAATTTCCGGCGAAGATCCGAAGTTATTTAGAAAATGAACTGGGTCCGGTATCAGCATTTAAAAACTAGTCTTGAGGACGACGCTTTCTATATAGAGAAAGCGTTTTCTTATTCCCGGATTCATTCCGGCGATGATCATCATACTACAATACATAAAGCTCAGGAGGTTCACCATGAAACAATATAAAGGATATTTAATCGATTTGGACGGAACGATGTACCGGGGGAAAGAAGTGATAAAGGAAGCGGGTGAATTTGTACAGAGGCTGAAGGATAAGGGACTGCCTTATTTATTTGTCACAAACAACTCATCCCGTCGCCCCGAGCAGGTGGCTGCAAAGCTGAAGGATTTCGGGATATCTGCTTCTAAAGAACAGGTGTTCACGACGTCTATGGCGACGGCACAATTTATCGCAGAGCGTAAGCAGGGCAGCACAGCCTATGTAATTGGGGAAGAAGGCATCCGTTATGCCTTGGAGGACAAAGGGATCAAGCTTCAGGATGAAGAGCCGGACTATGTAGTCGTCGGTATTGACCGGGACATTACGTATGAGAAACTGGCCCTCGCCTGCCTTGGGGTGCGTAATGGAGCCACATTCATTTCAACAAATGGAGATATTGCCATCCCGACTGAGAGAGGACTGCTGCCGGGCAATGGTTCGCTAACCTCTGTGGTGACGGTATCGACTCAGACTGAGCCAATTTTCATCGGTAAACCGGAATCCATCATCATGGAACAGGCTCTGGAAGTATTAGGGGTTGCGAAAGCAGATACACTGATGGTTGGAGATAATTATGACACGGACATTAAGGCAGGCATGAATGCGGGGCTTGATACACTCCTCGTCCATACAGGCGTTACAACAAAAGAATTGCTTAAAAAAATGGATGAGCAGCCAACCTATGCAATCAATACACTGGATGAATGGGAAATATAAAAGAAAAATACTGCAGACAATCATTCTGCCGATGATACGCTCACAGTTGCTATATAGTCATCAAAGAACCTGTCAGGGAGGGAAGTGATCTTCTATCCTGACAGGTTCTTTTTTTACGATTGAAATTTCCCGTGGGTCGTAATGCAATGATCCTTCCTTAAAAAAAAATCGCTGCCCGACCCGAATCTATCGACTATTCCCGGCATTCATTCCGGTGTGCCAGGCGGCTTGAGGCAGCAGCGGCGATGGCGCCTACGATGTCATCGAGGAACGTGTGGCATTTCCCGGAGTTTTTATCGTTCAGCTTTTCAAGAATACCCGGTTTTTGTTTATCAATGAATCCATAATTCGTAAAGCCGATCGACCCATACACATTCACAATGGAGAAGGCAAGGATCTCATCTACACCATACAACCCTTCATCTACTTCTACAATCGATTGCAGGGGCTCTTCCAGCATTTTCTTTTCAGCTAACCGGTCTAATTGAATTCCAGTGAGAATGGCATTTTGGACTTCGCGTTTCGTCAACACTCTTTCCACGTTATAAATGCATTCTCCCATCTCCAGGTCAGGATGGTATTTCTGTTGAAGGTACATGACTAATTTTGCGATGTCTTCAATCTCGACTCCTCTTTCGTGAAGCCATCTTCGTGAAGTTTCTTTTAATACATCCATTGATTTTTTGTCCTTCATCCTATTCACCTTTTCTGTATATAAATATTATTCAAGAGACAGAGCCTTGTTTTACTCATATGATAACCTTTTTAAAAATAGACATAATAATAGCTTCTATCCTCATTCTTGCCCATTGGTACAAGAGGATATTCCTTAAATAGATGGATTCATGGAAAATTTAAATACAGCGGCCATTTTTCAGATCCGCTTGTATATAAGATTGGAGAGAGTTATATGTCCCATGAAATTTTGATGAAGCATTTTGGATTGAACCCTGAGCGCGCCTTCTTTGACGGTGTGATGGACCGCTATATGGCGGGGGGGTCACTATATAGTATTGCCGGCGTTTCAAATGTGGAACAGGAAACATTAGTGGAATTGTTTAAATTGACAGAGCACATGAAGTCGCAAGGGGACCGATATGTTTCTTCGTTCGTCCAGAGTACTGAAGGCCGTTATCTCGTAACGGAGCGAAACCAGGATTATGTGGTTGTACGGAATGAAGAACTCCCTCTTGCAGCAGACAGTAAAATGGGCAGGAAACTTGGCAAATTTCATTTTCGCGGCAGGTTATTCGAAGAAAAGGTGGAGAAAATCAGCAGGATGGGACAATGGAAAGGGCTTTGGGAGAGAAGACTGTCCCAGCTGGAAAAAGCCTATTTCAGTGTGCTCGAGAATCAGCCGGCCGATGAGTTTGAACGCCGTTTCGTCGAGAGTTATCCATACTATAATGCATTATCCGAAAACGCCATTCAGTATTTGGTCGATACAGAACTCGATGAAGATCCGAAACCGGAAGACGCCGGTACGATCTGCCACGAACGCTTCGGCCACGGCACATGGGGAACCGAAACCTGTATTCACTTTCCGTTTCACTGGGTATTCGATCACGCGAGCAGGGATCTTGCGGAATGGGTGAGGGAGCAATATTTCAAGAAAAGCCAGACCTTCCACCCCGGAATGCAGGAATTCCTGCGAGAATACGAAACGGTTGCACCGCTTTCTCCTTTCGCCTGGAGACTGCTATACTCGAGGGTACTGTTCCCGCTCCATTACTTTGAATGTATTGAGGAATACTATATCTCACAAACCGATCAACAGAAAAAAACGGCAGAGGATAAACTGGAACGCTATTTGAAAAATTCTCAGCACTATGAGTCTTTCCTGTCTGATTTTTACCACCTGTCAGAGGTTCCTGTGAAAAAGTGGGGAATTCCGTTGGTGACATGGCTGTAATTTCTTCTAAACATCACTGAAAGCCTTTGTGTGTTACACTAAAAGGAAATCGTACGAAGGCAGGGATACTCTATGAAGCCATTTATTTATATCACAAGGAAATTACCCCAGGATGCAGTCGAACCGTTAAAACAGGAGTATCAAGTGGAAATGTGGGAGAGGGAGGATGTCCCGGTTCCAAGGGATATACTGCTTCAGAAATCCCAAAAGGCTTCGGCACTGCTCACCATGCTGTCGGATAAAGTGAATGAAGAACTTCTTGAGCATGCAGACGCACTCAGGGTTGTTGCCAACCTCGCAGTCGGATACGATAACGTGGATCTCGAAGCTGCAAAGCAAAAAGGAGTGGTCATTTGTAATACCCCGGACGTTCTCACCGATACGACGGCTGACCTAACCTTTGCTTTATTGATGACGGCTGCACGCAGGATCGTCGAGGCAGACCGCTATATCAAAGAGGGACAATGGAAAAGCTGGTCCCCGCTCCTGCTGGCCGGGGCGGATGTCCATCATAAAACCATCGGAATCGTCGGGATGGGGAATATAGGAGAAGCGGTAGCCAGAAGAGCGAAGGGATTTGACATGGAAGTCCTTTATCATAACCGTTCCAGGAAGCCGCATGCGGAAGAAGTACTGGGAGCGGAATATGCATCCCTGGACGAGCTTCTGGGCAAATCTGATTTTGTCGTGGTCCTTGCCCCGCTTACACCGGAAACACATGGATTATTCCAGAAAGAACAATTTCAAGCCATGAAGAAATCGGCCTTCTTCATCAATGCTGCACGTGGTCCGATCGTGGACGAGGAAGCGTTGACTGAAGCATTGAAAACAGGTGAAATCGCAGGTGCGGGACTCGATGTGTTTGTGACTGAACCAATCGATCCCGATCATCCGCTGCTATCCTTGGACAATGTCGTCACGCTGCCTCATATCGCAAGCTCTTCAACCGAAACCCGCCATGCGATGATGAATCTCTGCGTGGAGAATATCCAGGCCGTTTTAAAAGGGGACAAGCCTAAGACGAGGGTAGAATAAAAGCACAAAAAACACGCATGTCATTCATGCGTGTTTTTAACTGCCATTATGCAGGGACCAGATCTTTTTCAACAGCCAGGTAATATGGAGCTAATGACTGGCTCTCGATTTCTTCCACAAAAGAAAGGGCAAGATCCGGTAATATGGAACGGGCAAATATCCAGGCATTTTCTTCAATTTGCAGCATCAGCCGATTTCTTTCCGAACCATCGGCACCATCCAATTTATGGGCTAAATCTACAAGCTCTTTGTCATAAGCATGCCCCAGTTCATGGGCAAAAACGACTTTGAAATAATCTAATAATAATTCACCCTCAGGAAACAGCCGAAGACATTGCTCAGTGACATCTTCCATGAACATTGTAATGGATTGGGTGCCCATACTGTATTTCCCCCCGACTAAACGCTTCCCGGGGAAAGCATCCTCTAACACCACATCAAGTTCACGATCCAGACGGCCTAACATCTCATCAACAACATTTTGAAATCTCGCTCTAGTCAATCCTTCTCTTTCTCCCCTTATAATCCAAATCTTCGTTATTATAAAATGTATATGGATAAAAAGAAACAGAATGCCTCTAAAAACTAATGGAAATAATGGTATTTACTTACATTTTTGAATGTGCCAACGAAACCCAAGATACAGAGAAAGAGTTTATCAGGACAAAAAAAGGATGACTCATCAGATTGAGTCATCCAGTGCAGGTTACATTAAAATACTTGTTCTACTTCAACGATTCCTGGTACTTCTTCGACTAGTGCACGTTCAATACCAGCTTTAAGTGTGATTGTTGAACTTGGGCAGCTTCCGCATGCACCTAAAAGACGAAGCTTCACGATACCATCTTCCACGTCCACCAGTTCACAATCTCCGCCATCGCGAAGTAGGAACGGACGTAATTTATCTAGTACTTCCTGTACGGAATCAAATTGCGCTTGATCAGCCATCATTATCTACTCCTTTCCTTACTCTCTATTATAATGACATATGTGTAAAAAATCTATCAACCCGCAAACAATTGGGAATTTCTTTTTCTGTCTAAAATTGATATTCCCACTCCGCTGATTTTTTTGTAGAATGATTGTATGAGGGAATTGAAGGGGGAGAAGTGAGTATGAAGCGTAAATCAGTTGAGATACATGTGTACGGTGCTGAAGTCCTTTGTCCGAGCTGTGTGAATATGCCATCATCCAAGGAAACATACGAGTGGCTCCAGGCGGCAGTCGGCCGCAAATACCCGGATCAGCCATTCACGATACGATATATAGATATCCATAATCCGCCGGAAGAAGAGGATATCAAGAACTTCGCCTCCAAAGTGATCGAAGAGGATATGTTCTATCCGATCGTCCTCTTGGAAGGCACAGTCGTTGGAGAAGGGAATCCCCGGTTAAAGACGATTTATTCCGAGCTTGAGAAGTATGGGTATAAGGCGGTATAGAAGATAGAACAAGAAAGGATTTGGACTTTCCCTTTCAGGGGGAGTCTTTTTGTGTTTTTAAAAAAAAATAAACCGCACCAAGTGCGGTTTATGCTGATCGTCATCCATTATGATACTTATACATCCATAGAACACCTGATTTCAGTAAACGGGCAACGCGTCCGGTAATGGAACGCTCGTTCACCAATCCGAATCCGTGCTTTTTACCGAGGGAACCAAGAATGCCTTTTAGCTTGATCTTTGGCAGTTCTTCCGGAAGCGGTTCATTTTTCCAGCGTTTCAAAAGAATCTGGACGATCTGTTCAGCCTGTCCTTCTGCTAACTGTGCACTTGGCGCCTGAGGAAGGCTGGCACAGTCCCCGACTACATACACGTGTTCGTCATTTGGCAGGTTGTGATATTTAGAAATCACGACCCGTCCGCTTGAGTCCTTTTCAGTTTCCATTTCCCGAACCACCTTGGTAGGCTGGATACCCGCTGTCCAGACGATGGCATCACAATGGATTTGTTCCTCGTGATTATGGAGAGTGTTAGGCTCGACTTTAGTGATATTTGAGTGATTGACGATTTCCACATTGTTTTCTTCGAACCAGCCGTGGACGTAGGAGCTTAACCGTTCCGGGAATGCATTCAGGATGCGTGTCCCGCGGTCGAATAATTTAATCTTCAGATCAGATCGGCTTTCGCGCAGCTCACTTGCAAGCTCGATTCCGCTCAATCCGGCACCGACGATCCCGACAATGGAGCCGGCGGGAAGATTGTTCAGCGTTTGATATGTTTTGCGTGACTTATCGATCGTCTGGATGCTGTATGTAAATTCAGCTGCACCCGGAACACTATGGTACTTATCCTCACACCCAAGTCCGATGACCAGGTCATCATAAGGCACAGCATCCTGATCCTGAAGCTGAACCGTCTTATTTAGTGTATCAATCATTGAAATCTCACCGTACACATAGGATAAGCGTGCATGTTCCGGGAATGATACGCGTACATGATGATCGGAAATCGTCCCGGCTGCCAGAGCATAGTATTCTGTTTTCAGACTGTGATACGGGTTGCGATCAATTAATGTAATAGACACGTCTTCCGGGAGTTGATTCGGTAACAAGCGAAGAAGAACGCGCATATTGCCATATCCTCCGCCAAGCAGCACTAATTGTTTCATGTTCATTTCCCCTTTTTGGCACTCTGCAATTTTGTCGATATAGTGTGTTTATATAACATTCTCTACAAGGGTAGAGGGAAAGGGACGGCTGTCCTGAAAAGTAAGCATTTTCAATATGATTCATATTTAGACGGTTTATCAAATAAATAAACCTATTAACATTAAAAGTATATCGAAATAGCAGCCTTTTCACAACAGAAATAAGGGAAAATGTTCACAATCTGTTATACGAATATACAAAGCGCAATGATTGACGATTTTCTCAAAAAAAGGTAGCATTACAAAGAGTAGTGAGGTGATGGAATTGAAGCCTATTATAGAATTCTGTATCAGTAACTTAGCAAGTGGTGCGCAAAAAGCGCTTGAAATATTAGAAAGAGATCCAAACCTGGATGTCATCGAATATGGTTGTTTAGGCTACTGCGGGAAATGCGCTTCATCTTTTTACGCATTAGTGAATGGAGAACCTGTTGAAGGAGATACACCTGAAGAGTTGGTGGAAAATATCTATCAGTTCCTGGAAGAAAATCCAATGTTTTAGATTCAAGCTGATCTTTGTATCAGCTTTTTTTTATACGCTGCTGCTGGTTTCCCTGGAAGAACCCACTTTAGGGGGGGTCACCCCATTAGAAAAAAGCCCGAGCTCAAAGTCCGGATTTAATGTGGAGTGACTTATGCCAAATGATTCTGTTTCTTAAAGCTTTCCCTCATTTCATACCACCTTTCCTTTGCCATTTCCACGATCTTTGTATCGGTTGACAGATGTTGTTTTTCTATCACCTTTGACAGGTATTTTACGGCTTCTTCTACCTTTTCCTGACGGCGGAGAAGTTCTGCGACCAAATAAAGAAGCTTCGTTTCAGACATGGCTGTCCCTTTGAAGTCATCGTTCAAATACGACTCGATATATTCATGGGTCGCCAGATTGATAAATCTTCTTTCCTGATCTCCTTGATTGATTTTTCGGTAAAGCCAGGCTGTACGCAAGTATAACCCTGCAATCGTGATTTTCTTTTCTTTTTTAATCAGTCCGCAATACGCAGCCAGTTTGTACGTTTTGATCGCATCCTCTATAGAGCGCTCCCGGCCGTAATCCTGTGGCTGCCAGTGCCTGCTTATCTTCTGTTCGAGATCTGTTTTTAAAACGGGGATGATATACTTGGTGAATTCATCGGTATGGGAAAAGCCGCACTGAGGGCAGACGGATACATTGTAGAGTAACGGGTTGAATTCGTCGGATTCATAAACAGGACAAAAATCACTTTCATGAGCTTTGACTTTAACGAAACGGGAGCGGATTTTAGTAGTGGAATAAGAGTGTTTACAAGCAAGACATTGAACTTTTTTATCATAGAAGGGTGTGACTTCAGTCATCATTCTCACCTCAATCAAGGACTATTTACCTTATTATACCTTGATGGGGGAGAATCGTACTAGTGTTTTTTGAGAACGGTTAGAAATTAGTTGGGTATTTTGACTGTGTTTGTCCCGTGTCCTCAAAAACTATGCGACTCATGTAAATATCAGTCACATAGTTCCCTTCGGTTGAGTAGTAAAATAGAAAGGAGTATACTGATAAATAAGAAGAGAATAGGTTGGAGGTGTAGTGAATGAGTGAAATTGTGAATCTTACCGAAGCTGCTGCCCTTCAGATTAAAGATATGATGAAGGAACATGACGAGGCAGAAGCCATGCTTCGGGTATCGGTAAAAGGTGGAGGCTGCAGCGGCCTTTCTTATGGAATGGGCTTTGAGCATGAGCTTCAGGAAGGTGATGAAGTACTTGAACAGCACGGAATCAAGCTTGTTGTAGCAAAGAATGACGCAGCCATTCTGAACGGTACGAAAGTAGATTATAAGCAGTCCATGATGGGCGGAGGCTTTACGATCGACAATCCGAATGCGATTGCTTCATGCGGGTGTGGATCATCGTTTGTGACGGCGACGAATAAGGGTACGCCTGAGAACTGCTAGATGATATAAGGAAGGACCAGCGCTTGCATGAAGCGCTGGTCCTTCTTATTTTATGACTTATACGTGTTTAAGAGCTTCTTTAACAGGCGTTCCGCCATGAAGGATTTCAATCACTTTATGATTCGTCTCTAAAGTGGTCAATGATTCAACGAGTACTTTAGCTACATCAGCGCGCGGGATACTGCCGCTTTTGTCTGCAATCGAATGCTCGGCAATGATCGTTCCTTCAGCGTCGTCAAAAGTCAATGCCCCCGGGCGGACAATGGTGTAGTTAAGTCCGCTTTCCTGCAGATGTACATCCGCTTCATGCTTGGCCTTCAAATAGACGTGCATGCCTTCAGGGGCGTTTTGAGGCTGATCTGCTCCCATCGAACTCAGCATGATGAATCGCTCGATGCCATTTTGCTTTGCATAATCAACCGCTTTTCTTGCCCCATTCTGATCAATCGCAATGGTCTTGTCCTCGCCTGTTTTACTGCCGCTGCCGGCAGCGAAGATGACCGCATTTACATTTTCAAGCGCATACGAAAAATCCTGTTCAAGATCTGCAACGATCGGCCTTGCACCGAGATCTTCCATATCTTTTGTCTGCTCCGATTTGCGGATCATCGCTTTTGCGAAGTGCTGCGTACTGTCTACAAGTTCTTTTATAATGAGGCGGCCGGTATGGCCATTCGCTCCGATAACAAGTACATTCATCTCTTCTCAACATCCTTTTCAGATTTTTTTTGCCTTTATTATTGGTCTACCCATTACTTTCTTATTTAAACAAGGCTTGTTCCCAACATACAGATCTATATTAAAAAAAGATCCGGGAGCAAATTCCCGGATCTTCTTTTCGTATTGTCCAGCTCCAGCGCCTAGCCCCTCGAGACGTTTCGGTCCGCCCAATGAAGTCAAAGAGCGACTTCACCGGTCGGCCCTTCAACGCTTGTCGGGGCTGAACAGGCGCTTCCGCTTTTCGTATTGTCCAGCTCCAGCGCCTAGCCCCTCGAGACGTTTCGGTCCGCCCAATGAAGTCAAAGAGCGACTTCACCGGTCGGCCCTTCAACGCTTGTCGGGGCTGAGCGAGGTGCATGCGCATTCGTATGGCGGTTAATCTGTAAACATGGATGTACTGTGCATCGGCTGAACCCTTGCTTTCGGATCCATGTAAGCTTTTGCGTTGTTGACAGCAGTCGGTGCTTCGCCGAAACCGCTGGCAATCAGCTTGACTTTCCCATCATAAGTGGAGATATCACCTGCTGCATAGATGCCTTCTACGTTCGTTTCCATTCTTGAGTTGACAACGATTGAGTTCTTCTCGATCTCAAGTCCCCAGTCCTTGATGGGACCAAGTGAAGATACAAATCCGAAGTTGACGATCAGCTCGTCTATATCAAGGATTTCCTTTTCATCTCCACGGACTTCTTCCAGAATAAGCTGATGAATCCTTGACTCATCCCCGACAATTTCTGCAGGTACAAATGGAGTCTTCAGTTCGACAGAAGAATTGTGAAGGTTCTCGACACTGTGTTCGTGGGCTCTGAATTTATCCCTTCTATGGATGAGGTAGACTTTTTCGGCAATCGGTTCGAGCATGAGCGCCCAGTCGACCGCGGAATCCCCGCCTCCGCAGATCGCCACTTTCTTGCCTTTGTATTTTTCCATGTTATCAACGAAATAATGAAGGTTGCTTCCTTCATATTGAGAGGCGTTTTCGAGCTCCAACCGCCTCGGCTGGAATGCCCCGTTGCCGGCTGTGATAATAATTGTCCTTGAATAGTGGACTTCTTTATCAGTCGATAGCTTGAAGCAGCCGTCGCCTTGCTTTTCGACAGTTTCCACTGCCTGCTCAAGGCATATGGTCGTTTCGAATTTGGACATCTGTTCCTTCAGGTTGTTCACTAGGTCCTGAGCCTTCACCTTAGGGAACCCTGCCACGTCATATATGTATTTTTCAGGATAAAGGGTGGATAACTGGCCACCCAATTGCGGCAAGCTTTCAATGATTTTTACTGAAGCTTTTCTCATGCCGCCATAGAAAGCCGTGAATAACCCGGTTGGGCCGCCTCCTATGATCGTAATATCATAAACTTTTTGATCTTCCTTCAAGTAGATCCCTCCCAGAATAGATACATCATTTTAATTTATTCTATCATAGAGAAATCAATCCTTCCCAAAATTTAGATTGTTTTTTGGAATAGTCAGTTTTTGGAGGGTGGATGGCGGGAGCAGGGTTGGGGATGAAGGAAATTCGACAAGTGGCTCAATTATTTTATATCCAGCTTAATTATTGTAAAAGTGGCTCAATAAATTAGATTCCAGCGCAATTATCAAAAAAGAAGCGCAATTATCAGGATTCCAGCGCAATTATATCCCTAAATGCAGCACAATAGTTCTTCGCACAAAAAATGGAGGCTCCAATAACTAGTTTCAAAGAAAAAATATGTCAAATCACCTGTACACTAGAATAAAATTGAATAATATCGGCACCGAATCCCCGAAAATAATAAAAAACAACTGGTTATAGGACATCCCCCAAAACCTGAATTCCATCTCCTGATTCAGAGCCAGAGACAAATCAAAGCGCAGTTCGTCCTGCCGTAAGCACACCACAAAAACACCCTATTGTCGCAATTTTCCCAAGAATGATTATTTATCTTGAAAACCTTGAAAAGACAAGGTAAAAAGAATATTATGTAATGTAGACATATTGTTAAGAATTTATGACATTTTTCGCAGTGTGAATTAGTACGTGAAAAATGTCACATACTTTTAGTTTGTTTTTATACTATTTTATAAAGCATTTTCTTTTCTCTGCGAAAAGAAGCATCCCGCTCAATTTGTTTTGAATTCCTCTAAATGGGGGAATGAGATAGTAACAGGCGATTGACGGGATAAAAAAGACCGATGTGGAGGACTCTATGAGTATCCGACGCAAATTCAATCAAAAAGGTGGATGTGATTCAGTTGAGAAAGCCAAGAATCGTTGTTTTAGGTGCAGGATATGGCGGGCTAATGACAGTGACTCGTCTTCAAAAGCAATTGGGTACGAATGAAGCGGAAGTCATCCTTATTAATAAGAATGATTACCACTACGAAACAACATGGCTGCATGAAGCTTCTGCAGGAACGCTTCATCATGACCGTGTACGTTATGATATTAAAGATGTTGTCAACACAAGTAAAGTGAATTTCTTACAGGCAACGGTTGATGATATTAAAGTAGAAGAGAAGAAAGTCGTGACAGATCAAGGCGAAGTTGAATTCGACTATCTTGTGATCGCACTTGGCGCAGAATCTGAAACATTTGGAATTCAAGGCTTGCATGAACATGCTTTCATGATTTCAAACATCAACTCTGCACGTCAAATCCGCGAGCATCTTGAGCTTCAATTTGCTACGTATAGGAATGAAGAAGAGAAAAAGGATGAGCGTCTGACGATCGTTGTCGGCGGCGCAGGCTTCACTGGCATCGAATTCCTTGGCGAGCTTGGTAACCGTGTTCCTGAGCTTTGCAAAGAATATGATATCGACCGTTCTAAGGTGCGAATCGTATGTGTAGAAGCAGCACCGATGATTCTTCCTGGCTTCGATCCTGAACTTGTGAAATATGCACGTGCCGCACTTGAGAAAAAAGGTGTGGAATTCCACATTGGTACTCCCCTTAAAGAAGCCAAAGCAGGCAGCGTGTTCATCGCAAAAGGCGAAGAAGAAGTAGAAGAAATCAAAGCTGGTACAATTGTATGGGCAGCAGGTGTCCGCGGCAACCGAATCATTGAGAAAGCCGGCATCGAAAACATGCGTGCACGTGTTAAAATCAACAAAGATCTCCGTGCGCCGGGTCATGACAATATCTTCATCATCGGTGACTGTTCACTAATGATCAATGAAGAAACGGAACGTCCTTACCCTCCGACAGCTCAAATCGCCATGCAGCAAGGTGAAGTATGTGCACGTAACATCGCAGCTCTTCTTCAAGGCAAAGACCATGTAGAAGAATTCACTCCGGATCTGAAAGGGACTGTTTGTTCACTTGGTGAAGACGACGCAATCGGTGTTGTATACGGCAAGAAGCTTACAGGAACGAAAGCATCATTCATGAAGAAGGTAGTAGACAACCGTGCCCTTTACATGGTTGGAGGTCCTTCACTTGTATTCAAAAAAGGTAAATTCAAGTTCTTTTAAGTTGCAAGAAACGTTTTAAGCAGGGTGGGATTCCATTCTGCTTTTTTTCTTGTTCATGATCCTATCTGCCCCTGAACCTTCCTGCCTAAATGCACCATGAGGACTTTTCTATCTTTCCATCCTGTAGTACCTTAAAGTAAAGAGAAGTGTTTACAAGGGGAGGAGGAGTAGGTTGAAAAGGGGAAAGGTGTGGCTGGCTGTTGCCGGACTTGTCATAGATAAAGATGGAAACTGGCTTGTTGTAAAGAAAAAATACGGCGGTCTGAAAGGCATGTGGTCCCTGCCGGCAGGGTTCGTTGATGAAGGCGAAACGGTCGATGAAGCAGTACTTCGCGAGGTCAGGGAGGAAACTGGCCTCACAACGACCGTGAATGGAATCATCGGTGTCAGGACCGGTGTAATCGGGAATGAAATCAGTGACAATATGATTATTTTTCATTTGAAGCATATCGATTCGGACTCTTTAAAGATAGAAAAAGGGGAATTGTTCGATGTGCAGTGGAAATCGCCAAATGCGCTGATGGTCGATGGGAAAACCTCAGTCATGATTCACGAAATGCTCAAGCAGGGTGATTTATTTCGGCGCCATCAAGCCATTGAAGGTCTTGATCCGGGCGAGCAGTTCGGATATACAAGCTATAAATTATTTATGTAAAACGAAAGGTTATAGAGGCTGAATTCAGCCTCTATAACCTTTTTCTGTCCTCGCGCCCTATACTCAATAAGATGTCTTCGGGCCAAAGCAAACGGCCTGCACTATTCAGAGGATTCTTTATCCATAATGTATTTCAGCCCGGTACTCGAATCGCTGAAGGTCAAGACGTTCTCAAATTCACTGATACTCAAGGCAAGCTCAGGGGTAATCCCCACGATGATGCATTCAACCCCGATCAATTTTAAACAATCATATAGCTTTTGGAGGTTTTGCCTGATACTATCGTCAAACCTGCTGATACCACTGAGGCTGATCATGACGTATTCTGTCCGATTTGACACACACTCCTCAAGAACAGTGCTGACGACCATCTCTCCCCGGTCATAATCAAGTTCCCCTTTAAGCGGAAGAGCGATGGTTTTATCCCAGATATGTAACAAAGGAACAGAGAGTTCCCGGATCGTCGTTTCTTTTTTCTTTTCTTCCTCGGCTTTCGAGGTAACATCCATGAGCATGACCATATAGCCTTCCACTTGACCATCATGCTTTGAACTTACAATGGGGGTGATGACGATATCCGCTGCAAGCTTGTCCTTGATATTGATTCTCGAGCGGTGACCACCTTTAAGATCTTCCATGATTCTGCGCTGATAGTGGGGGTGCTTATGGAATTTATCCATATTCATTCCGATCAATTCTTCAGCACCGCCAAGTCCGAATAATGGTGCGATCCCCGCCATTGAGTCGAGTGCTGTTGCATTCATCCAGGTAATGGTATAATCCTTATCGGCAATAATGATATTTTCACCTATGCTATTCAGCGCATCAGTGCCGGAAATTTCAATTGGAATTGATCGATTCATTTGGTATTCCACCTTGTTTATACATTTTAAAGATTTATTTACTCTACAAGTATATCGCAAAGTGAATAAATGTAAAATGAAACGAAGAAGGGAAGAATGGGGAGGATTTACAGAATAGAAGTTTTCTATAGGCTGTAGTCACAGTTAGGAAATAACATTCCGGTATTTATTTAAAAATTCAGTAAATTATGCGAAAAAGTGAGATAGTGAAAGATAACAAGCAATGTATTCGCTTACTTAAAGGTACATCCTCTAATATGTCCCTTTCCTTTATAAAAGATAGATGATATATTATCAGAAAATTAAGAAATCAAAGGAGAGGGAATCATGAGAGCTACTGCAAGTACGAAAACAAAATTTTGTCTATACTGTTCAGGAAAAGGATACTTTCAGTTGGTGTTGGGTGGTTCTGAAACGTGTCCTTGCTGCGGAGGCAGCGGGAAGCAAAAATAAAATAGTCGGCTTATTGGACATATGAAGCAGATCCGATTCGACCGGGTCTGCTTTTTGCTTTGTAGGAACGCCTTCGTGGCCGATTCGCCTTATGCCACCCGCCTCTGAGCAAAGCCCCTCCGCTTTTCGATTTGTCCAGCTCCGGCGGCTAGAGGCTCGAGACATAAGCCATGCCATCCAAAAAGGCAAAAGGCGCCTTTATGGCTGCCCTGTCTTATGCTTGTCGCCTCTGAACGAGCCGCCTCCGCTTTTCGAGTGTCCAGCTCCGGGGCTTAGAGGCACATGTCATAAGTCAACTCGGCCAAGAAGGCAAAGAACGCCTTCGTGGCCGATTCGCCTTATGCCACCCGCCTCTGAGCAAAGCCCCTCCGCTTTTCGATTTGTCCAGCTCCGGCGGCTAGAGGCTCGAGACATAAGCCATGCCATCCAAAAAGGCAAAAGGCGCCTTTATGGCTGCCCTGTCTTATGCTTGTCGCCTCTGAACGAGCCGCCTCCGCTTTTCGATTTATGTTCATTTTGTGAATAGCATTGCCAAAAGATTGACGCTTACATAAACATTGAGTACACTAATCTTTAGTGTTTATGGAGGTGCAGAAGGTAAATGCCTATACATGTAATGATCATTTCGATGCTTTTATTTCTGGTTCTGTTTTTCGGAATCGGCTTTTTGTTAAATATGTTATTGCGAATGACGTGGATAATGGCAATCATTTATCCGGTCATTGTCATTTTTATCGTAGATGAAGTCCGGTTTATAGAGTATTTCCGAAATGCAGGCACGTCGTTTTCAGAATTGGGGACTAAGTTAAGCCATTTGGCATTGGCTGATCTTTTGATACTTGGCTGCGGATTGGCAGGGGCGATTCTTTCGGGAGTTGTGATGAGGGTCTTGAGAGCCAAAGGTTATAGAATGTTTTGATTCATCCGTTTATCCGGTAAATGCCGGGTGAACGGATTTTTTTGATTAAATCTGCACATAGTAAAGGGCAGAATCATTCGAAAACACCTGCCTGATTTTACCAAATATTGAAACTATTCGATTTTTTTATCAATTTTTGAATAAATCCCATCCTTGTGGGGAAGGAATAAGGGTGGGAGGAGTGAATTCATGAATTTGGTAATAAAATGGACGAAACGAATCGTGATGGTTAGTTTATTTGTACTAGCCTTGGGCACCACCTTTCAATCGATATCAGGGGTGGAAGCACAGACCTTTAAATCCTGGCTGAATGAAAATAAGGTGCAGTCGGAGCGCTATTCAGAAGATCATAAAACAAATCATATATCATTGTCATTTAAATTTTTGAAAAGACTGGCAGGCGTAAAGACGCTGATTTCTTCCAGTACTCCGGTGGCAGCGAATCCTCCGAGTCTGGAGGAGTCAATCGACTGGGATCAATATCCGAAGAATACGGTAGTGGCAACCGGATACACTGCAGGAGTCGAATCCACCGGTAAAGGTCCAAGCCATCCAAGCTACGGAATTACATACTCGGGAGTGAAGGTAAAGAGAGATTTATATTCTACTATTGCGGCAGACACTTCAGTCTACCCGATCGGTACGATCCTCTTTATCCCGAAATATGGATATGGGGTCGTCGCTGATACAGGGAGCGCAATCAAAGGAAATAAGCTTGATTTGTACTATGATACCGTTGAACAGGTCTATAGTGAATGGGGAAAACAGACTCTGGATGTATATGTGGTTCAAATTGGAACAGGTGAATTGACAGAGGAAGACCTGGTGAAATTGAACAGCAATGAATCGATGCAGGTGTTCAGACAGCAGATTCTTTCTGCTAAAGAAGAATAATGAAAAGGCCCGTACGCAGAAAGTCTGTATACGGGCCTTTTATTATGACATTTATTGAATATCTAATTCTTTATATACATCAGGATGAAGCGTTTGGGCAAGCTGTACTGCCCCTTTTAAAAGAAGGGGAGAGGGTCTGCAATAAAGGGCTTCTTCAAGGATCAGGATCCGGTTGTCCTGAACGGCTTTCATGGTTTCCCAATCCGGACGCTTCCTCACTATATCGGGATTGACCCGCTTCTGCTGTACACCTACCCAGGCAAGGCAGATGTAATCGGGTTCACGGAGCCTGACATCTTCCCAGTCGGTTTGAACGCTTGCAAGTTCGACATCACGAAAGCAGTTCTTTGCCCCGGCCATCTCACTCAGTTCAGTCAGCCAGTTGATCCTTCCGGGGGTGAAAACGGGTTTTGGCCACCATTCCCAGTACAGAACCGGCGGGTGGACGACGTTCCTGCTGAGCCGTTTCAGTTCCTCGGCCGTATGTAAAAAGGTATGCTGCTTTCTGGCTGCAGTTTCTTCAATGCCGCAAGCTTTCCCGACTGTCATCATATCCTCTGCAATGTCCTGGAAGCTTTGGGGATTCAGGGTGATATGAGGAATGTTTCTCCTATCTAATTCTTCGATATTCTTCTCCATACCTGGAACACTCAATGATGAAAAGACGAGATCAGGCTGAAGCGACTGAAGTTTATCCATATCGATGGATAAATCGGGTCCGAGCCTTGGAAGCGAACGGACCTCTTCTGGGTAATCGGAAAAATCATCCACGCCGACCAGCTTGGATGTAAGCCCAAGATAATCAATGATTTCAGTATTACTCGGGCAGATCGATACAATTCTCATCGGATCACTCCTAGCTGAAAAATAAAAAGTGAAGAAGCAGGGTCAAGAGAATTCCCGAAAGGCCGCCGAAGAAGACTTCGATCGGTTTATGCCCAAGCAGCTCCTTCAATTCTTTCCGTTTTTCCTGCTCGGGTTTGTTCTGCCATCCCTTGGCTTCTGTCATAAATCTTTGAAAGTCGATTGTTAATTGGTTCAGTACGATGGCTTGTTCACCCGCCTGCCTTCTGACGCCGGTGGCATCAAACATGGTGATGATGGCAAAGATCGCCGACACGGCAAAGATGGGGGAGGACAACCCTGTTTCCAAGGCGACACCTGTGGATAAAGCCGTTACTGCGGCAGAGTGTGAGCTTGGCATTCCGCCTGTAGAGGTGATCAATGACCAGTTGACTTCTCTCGTCGCAATAAATTGTATGGGCACTTTGACAAATTGCGCAAAGAAAATTGCCAGCAAAGAGGCCCAAAATGGAAAATTCAAAAATAATTCCATGCTGTCACATGCCACCTTTTCAATAATCTGAATGAAATAATGTTCTAATTATATCATACCCGATTATAATCAGAACTAACTTGCACGCTGAAGAAGCCTGAATGTCGAAATAATAAGATATCTTCGCTATAATAGAGAGTGGAGGTGTCAGGGGAAATGAATTTTACAATCAATCAAACAGACATAACAGAAGCAGCCGGGGAATGTTTAGTGGTAGGCGTGTATCATCAACCGTCATTCCAAGGTGAGCTGAAAGAGCTTGATCATGCATTTGAAGGGAATCTTACTTCGTTGATGAAGGATGGTGACATTTCATCAAAAACGAAGAGACTATCAAAAATACATACATTCGGCAAAATGGCGAACAAGCGGATCCTGTTTGTCGGTCTTGGCAAGCAATCGGATTTGACCTTCGATCTATTAAAAGAATCGCTCGGTCTTGCATCAAAAGAATTGAAGAAAATGAGAGTATCCTCTTTTTCGGTTGCGCTTGATACATTCTCTTCAGAAGAACTCCCTGCTGTGGACGCGGCTCATGCTTTCACGGAAGCGTTCACAATGGCTACATATCAGTTCGAAGGGTACAAGCAAAAATCGAATGAGCCGGAAGTCTGTGTGGAAAGCATTGAATTTTTTACAGGCGGAGATGAGAAAGAAATCAAAACTGCACTGGAAGTTGGCGCAGCTTTCGGAAGGGGGGTCAACTCTGCCCGTACATTGGTGAACACGCCGGGTAACCTGCTGACATCCACTAAAATGGCAGAATATGCGCTAGAACTTGCAAAGCGCTATGATTTCGAAGCAGAAATCCTCGACAAGGAAGAAATGGAGAACCTTGGCATGGGCGCACTGCTTGCGGTCAATCAGGGATCCGTCGAACCACCTAAAATGATTGTCCTTAAATACAACGGCAAAGATGAGTGGAAAGACGTCATCGGTTTAGTCGGAAAAGGGATCACCTTCGATACCGGAGGCTACTCCATCAAACCAAAGGACGGCATTGTCGGCATGAAGACGGATATGGGCGGAGCAGCGGCAGTACTCGGCGCGATGGAAATCATCGGAGAAACAAAGCCTGAACAGAATGTCGTAGCCGTCATCCCTTCCACGGACAATATGGTCAGCGGATCTGCATTCAAACCAGATGACGTGATCACAGCAATGAGCGGTAAAACGATTGAGGTGCTGAACACGGATGCCGAAGGACGCCTCGCGCTTGCTGACGGGATGACATACGCGAAGCATCACGGAGCGAATTACCTCGTAGATGTGGCGACGCTGACTGGCGGAGTTATCGTGGCTCTGGGAGAAGATAAAACAGGCGCACTGACAAATAATGAAGCATTTTTTGAACAGGTGTTGGAAGCCTCAAGCGAGTCAGGTGAATTCATCTGGCAGCTGCCCTGCACGGAGCATGATAAAAAGCGTGTACGCAGCAGTAAGATCGCGGACCTCAATAATTCACCCGGACGCGCAGGACATGCGATCATGGGCGGAGCCTTCGTAGGAGAATTTGCCGATGGTCTTCCGTGGGTCCACCTGGATATCGCAGGGACCGCAACAACGAAAAGTCACTATGAACTTGGCCCTTCCGGTGCCACCGGAGTCATGGCCAGAACACTGGCACTCCTGGTGGAGCGATTCCAGCCTTTGGAAAAGTGAAAATGAAAGTGATAAGCCTTTTCCCTGTCAATAGTTTGATGGGGGAAAGGTTTTTTATATTTACTCTGTGGGAGCTGCTAATTGGAATACGGAATTGGGAAGCACTGGAGGCTGAATTTAACAAGTTGAAAATAAACGTGCTGAAGTTGAAAATAAAGGTGTCAAAGTTGAAAATAATAACACTGAAGTTGAAAATAAATTCATTTAAAATGAAACTAAAGCCACTACCTCCTCTATCCCCTGCGAAAAATTTCCACCCGGCATTTTAGTGATTCATCAGACTAAAGTATTGACAACACTTCTTTATCTTGTTAAAGTTAAAAACGTCGTTTTATCACTCTACCAATTTAGCGAACTAAAGTAAAATCAAATCCAATTAAACTACTATTATAAAGAAATCGGCCCTTGTGCTGATGGACACTTTTTAAGGAGGAATACATGATGAACGCAGTTGTCATTGCTGTTCTGGTTATGCTCATATTGAGCCTTGTACGTGTCAACGTCGTCTTTGCCCTCATTACGGGTGCACTTGCCGGCGGTTTGATCGGTGGCATGGGCATGAATGAGACGATCACGGTCTTCTCTGAAGGAATATCAGGAGGCGCCAATATCGCTTTGAGTTATGCTTTACTTGGAGGTTTCGCTGTAGCGATCTCTTACACGGGAATCCCGAACCTGCTCGTGGATGGGGTATTGAAGGTTGTGGGAAATAAAGGGGATTCAAGAAAGACAGCTCTTTCTAAAGCACTTATTGTCTTTGCTATTCTAACCATGGCTGTCTTCTCCCAAAACTTGATCCCGATCCACATTGCGTTTATCCCGATCCTGATTCCGCCGTTATTGAAAGTCATGACGGAGCTTGAAATTGACAGACGCCTGATCGCTTCTGTCATCACATTCGGTTTGACTGCACCCTATATTCTGCTGCCAGTAGGTTTTGGATTGCAGTTCCACGAAATTATCGCTCAGAATATGGCAAGCAGCGGTATGGAAATCAGCTTGGGTGACATTCCGAAAGCCATGTTGATCCCTGTTGGGGGTATGTTCATCGGGTTGCTTATTGCGGTGTTTGTAAGCTACCGCAAACCAAGAAAATACAATGAAGCGAAAGAAGTCATTTCAGAGGAAAAAATGGTCTATAACAAGAAAGCGATGGTTTTCGCCTTCTTTTCGATCCTCGCAGCCTTGTATGTCCAGCTTCAGCTTGAATCCATGATCTTCGGTGCATTGGCCGGGATTGCGGTTCTTTACCTTTCAGGTTCGGTAAAATGGAAGGAAGCGGATGGTCTGTTGAATGAGGGGATGAAAATGATGGCCTTCATCGGCTTTGTCATGATCGCCGCTTCAGGGTTTGCCGAAGTCATGACAGCGACGGGGCATGTCGAAACACTTGTTGAAGCGACAGCCGATGTGATCGGCGGAAACAAAGCACTCGCCGCATTGCTCATGCTCGTAGTCGGTCTGCTTGTCACAATGGGCATTGGTTCATCATTTGCAACGATTCCAATCATCGCGGCAATCTTCGTACCCCTTTGCACGGAACTCGGCTTCAGCCCGATGGCGACCATCGTCATCGTCGGCACTGCAGGCGCTTTAGGGGATGCCGGTTCACCGGCATCCGACAGCACGCTCGGTCCGACTGCCGGACTCAATGCAGACGGCCAGCACAACCATATTTGGGATACATGCGTACCTACTTTCTTACACTATAATATCCCGCTCATCCTTTTCGGGTGGATCGCGGCGATGATCTTTTAATCATTTTTTTGGCAGGGGACCTGGTTCCTCTGCTTTTTGTTTGGAACTGTAATGATGCAGGGGAGATACCCCAGCTCATCTCCTGCCGGCAACCCCCTCAAGAAACACATCAAAGCAGAAAATGGCCAATAGTTCACACCGTAACATCAGGATACATATGAACTATCTACATTTCCCGCCAGCGTACATTCACAATGATATGGCAGCAATCCACTTCTCCGATTTTCTCATCGAACACCATATGAATTCCGTCGGGATTGAATGAGACGACGGGAACAACCTTTACCCCTGTTCTGCGGATGAGCTGAAGCACCTCATGCGTATTGGATTGTTGTGCTAAATTCATCAATTGGTTAGCGAAAGAAGTATCAGTCTTTATTTTCATCAAAACAAGATGGGCGCTTTCCATTAACGTCAACGTTTTACCGGCAGACGCCATAAACGTTTTAGTTTCTATCTGAGGAAAGTTATTGCGAGAGTGAAAACCTGGGTAGAGTGGATAATTCCTTCGTGAATGATGGGGCTGAAAGGGGCTCTGTACAGGGTGATAAAAAGGGTAGCGATTCATGGAATACCTCCTTCTTCCTGGCATTTAGGCTCTAAGGAAATGTATGTAGCAGTGCATGAGATTATTCTTAAGGCCCACAGTATCCAGGACTGGTAACTTGCAGGAGGAGATGAGACAGCCCGAGAGAGGACTTGGACGTAATCATTTGGTTGTGGATATATAGATGTTGGTAAACAGCAGGTTTAAAAAAGGATTTTCGCCATTTTTACCGAAATTCTATTATATGATGACGATTATGAGGTGAACAGGATGAAGATGGACAATACATTGATCAGTGCGCTTGGAATTGAGTTTGTGGAATTAGGGAAAGGGAAAGTGATTGCGACGATGCCTGTTAACGATGCTACCCGCCAGCCATTCGGATTTCTTCACGGCGGCGCGTCGGTTGCACTCGCAGAGACGGTTGCAAGCGTAGGCGCAGTGGAACTAATCGATCTGGATAAAGAAATCTGCTTTGGGCTTGAAATCAATGCAAATCATATTAAAGCGAAACGTGACGGGGTGGTGACGGCGATTGCCACTGTTATGCACCAGGGAAAGACGACCATGGTGTGGGATATAAGGATCACCGATGAGGAACATCAATTGATCTGTGTCTCGCGTTGTACGATGGCCGTGGTACCGAAACGATAATCCGTGGTGACAGAAGGCACATAGACTGAGTGCCGGGCTTGCTTATGTTTAAAAGTACATACAATGGGAAAATCAATAAGTAACCACTACAAGGAGGTTACACTTATGCCATGGAGTAAAAATGATTATCCCGCTTCGCTCAAGAATCTGCCTGCGGATGTCCGGAATAAAGCCATCGAGATAGCCAACGCCCTTTTGGATGAAGGATATGATGAAGGAAGGGCGATCGCCATTGCGACCGACCGTGCGCACAAGTCCGAGGAGGGCAGCGGCAAGGATAAAACCGAGTATCATGTAAAGACGCATGATGACGGCTGGCAATTGATCGAGGCTGACAGCAGCCGTGCAATCATGGTGGAGGACACGAAAGAGGAATTGCTCTCGAAAGCGAAGGACTATGTGAACGAACATACCGGTACACTTGTCATTCATAAGCAGGACGGCAGTGTGGATCACGAACTGTATAATAAATGAAAAAGCTGGATCCGGCGGAGTCACCGGGTCCAGCTTTTTTTGTCAAGCGCAAGCGCCTCGATCAGCCAGGCGCTTGCGCTTTTCTGTTATCCATTTTGTTTCTCGTATTCTTCTTTATTCTTTAAATCGTCCTGTACACTTTTATCCCACAGCTTGACACCGGTATTGTACGCAGCTCTTGCAATCAGATGACCCGCTACAGGAGCGGTGACAAATATAAAGATGATGGCAAGAATCAGCCTTGAGTTGAAGTGACCGTGCTTCAGATAAAAGTAGAAAAATGTCCCGACGAGTATCGACATGATTCCGAGCGTCGCACTCTTTGAGGCAGCATGGTTCCTCGTATAGACGTCCGGCAGTCTTAACACGCCGAATGTGCCCAACAGGCTCAGCAGCCCTCCGACGATAAGGAAAAATCCGATGATCCAACTAATGATTACGCTCACGTTCGATGATCTCCCCTTTCTCCAAGAACTTCGAAAAGGCTACGGTTCCGATGAAAGCCAGGATTCCGAGAAGAAGAATGACCTCTAAAAAAGCATAGGTATCCAGAATCATGGAAACGAGGGCGACGATTGCAATCAAGTTAATCCCGATCGCATCCAGGGCCACGACCCGGTCAGGGGTGGTTGGTCCTTTGATCACCCGATAAACCAGACCCAGCATGGATATCGAGACGCAAAGCAGAGTGATTTGAATAATCGTATGCAGCATTAGCGGCTCACCTCCATAATGGCTTTTTCAAAAGAATTCTTAATCTCGTCGATTGCTTCATCCGCATCAGCTATATCAATCGCGTGTATGTAGAGAATCTTATTATCATAAGACACATCCACAACCAGCGTTCCCGGGGTCAATGTGATCAGATTTGCCAATAATGTTATCTCCCAGTCCGTTTTCAATTCGGTGGGAAGTGCGAAGATTCCCGGTTTGAAATCGAGCTTTGGTCTGATCACCACTTTTAAAACAGAGATATTCGCCATGATCAGTTCTTTGATGAACATGATCAGCAGTTTGATGACGGCAGTCACTCTGTTTAAGTAAAAGCGGGTTGAGAAAAATCTTCTGAATGCAAAAATCACGATCAATCCCAGGATATAGCCAATAAGGAATGTTTGAGCAGTAAAGGAAACCGAAAGAAACATCCAGACAAAGGCTAGGAAAAAGTTTAGTAGTATTTGAAAGGCCATTTTACATTACTCCTTTAACACTGCGTCTATATAAAGATTCGGGTCCGTTAATACTTCAGCTGCCTGTGTGAACAGCGGGCGCAGTATTTCTGCCCCAAAGCCGTATAAGACTGCCAACAGGACCAAAACGGCGGATGTCATCCATAAATAACGTGCATGTCCTTTTGCAATCCCGTGGTAGGGTTTTGGCGACCCCCATATGCCATTCAGGAAGATCTTGATGACTGAGTACAGGACGAGCAGGCTTGAAGCGAGAACGACTGCTGCCCCTATATAGGCTCCTTCACTGAAGCTTCCTCTCAGGATCATAAGCTTTCCAATGAATCCGCTGAGAGGCGGAATTCCCGCCAGTGAGAAAGCTGCTACGAGGAATGTCCAGCCAAGCCAAGGATATTCTTTAATGAGACCGCCCATTTTCTTAAGGTCGGTCGTCCCGGTGATTTTGATCATGACACCGATAAGCAGGAACAATGCCGCTTTGATGATCATGTCATGAACAAGATAGTAAACCGAACCTTCTAAAGCATCGGGATTCATAGTGGATACCCCGAATAAGATCACCCCGACCGCAATGATGATGTTATAGATGATGATCTTCTTAACATCCCAGTATGCAATGGCCCCTATGCACCCCATGACAATCGTCAGGATTGCGAGTATTCCAAGGATTTCATGTGTAAAGCCCGCATCATGGTAGAAAAATAACGTATTCGTCCTGATGATCGAATATACGCCTACTTTCGTCAGCAGGGCACCGAATAATGCAAGGATCGGAGTCGGCGGTGCATAGTAAGATCCCGGAAGCCAGAAGTATAACGGGAATATCGCTCCCTTTAACCCAAAGACGATAAGAAAAAGGATTGCGATCGCCGTCAGGATGCCCGGCTGATTGGCTTCGGCAATTTTTTGCGAGATATCCGCCATATTCAGGGTGCCGAGCACGGAATATAAATAGGCAACCGTGATGACGAATAAGGCAGAGGAGATGACATTCACAAGGATATACTTGATGCCTTCCCGCAGCTGATTCTTTGTCCCGCCAAGAACGATGAGGACATATGAACTCATCAGCATGACTTCGAAAAAGACGAAGAGATTAAAGATATCACCCGTTGTAAAAGCGCCATTCACCCCGACGAGAAGAAATTGCACGACGGGATAATAATAAAAACGTTCCCTGTCAATGCCGATCGACTTGAACGAGTAAAGGACCACGATCAACGTGATGATACTTGTCGTCGTCACCAGCAAGGCTGAAAACATATCGGAAACGAGTGTGATGCCAAAGGGAGCTTTCCAGCTTCCTAAGTTCACCGTCTGGATTCCATCACGGGAAACGGTGTTGATCAGTACAAGGGAAGCTGCTACTGTGGCCGCCGTCGAGATAGCGGCTATTCCCCTTTGCACGTTTACATATTTGCTGACAAACATTAAGATCACCGCTGTGATCAGCGGGATCAGAATCGGTAAAATCAATAAGTTAGTCATTTCCTTCAGTTCCTCTCATCTGATCCACATTATCTGTGCCAAGCTCTTGATATGCCCGATAAGCGAGAACAAGGAAGAAGGCTGTCACCCCAAAGGCGATGACGATCGCTGTGAGGATCAACGCTTGCGGTAATGGATCGACATAAGATTCCGCATGTTCGCCGTAAAGGGGAGCAGCCCCCCCTTTAAGGCCACTGACTGTAAGAATCAGCAGATGTGCTCCGTGACTTAATAAAGCCGTCCCGATTATGATCCGGAGCAGGCTTTTCGAAAGCATCAAATATACGGAGCAGGTAAAAAGAATTCCAACAACTATTGCCATTAATATCTCCATTATTCACTCACTCCTATTGTTTGAATAATGGTCATCGTTACACCGATAACAACCAGATACACGCCTGTATCGAATAATACTGCCGTATGCAGACCCGTTTCACCAAGCAAAGGGAGATGGAACTCACCATATGCATGGGTCAGGAAAGGCGCATCGAACACAAGTGCGCCGGCAGAAGTGCCGACAGCGAATAACAATCCGACAGCAGTGATGATTTTATAATCCACCGGCAAAATAGTCGCCACGGTCTTAATATCATAAGCAAGTAAGAGCAGCACAATTGCGCCTGAAGTCATCAAGCCTCCGATGAAACCTCCGCCCGGCGTGTAGTGACCGACGAAGAAAATCCTGAGTGAAAACAAGAGGATCATGAAGGCGACAACGTTTGTTACGGTTTGTAAAATAACGTCGTTTGTTTTTGGTTTCATCCTTCTTTCCTCCTTGTCAGGCGCAGTTTAATCATGGAATAAATCCCTAGTGATGCGATGGCCAGCACGCAAATTTCAAATAATGTATCAAATCCACGGAAGTCTACAAGGATAACATTGACCATGTTTTTTCCGTGAGCGACATCATAGACATTTTTAATATAATAGCTTGATATCGAATCAAACAGTTTTGTGCTATAAGAAGAAATGGCAAACAAGGTAACGACGACCCCTACACCCACTGCAATCACAGCATTTTCAATTTTGAACTTAACACGTGTCTCGTGCCGGCTCATTTTTGGCAGATGGTAGAAACACAACAGGAACAATGCAACCGATACGGTCTCGATCACAAGCTGTGTCAAAGCCAGGTCGGGTGCACGGAATAAGACAAAGAATAATGAGACGGTATAGCCTGCAGCCCCCAGGGAAATGATCGATGTTAACCTCGACTTTGCAAACAGCGTAGTGAGAGAACTGATCACAAGCAGCAGCGCAATGGCTATTTCATAAATCCCAATCGGAGCAAGTTCAACCGTATTGAATGCAAAGGCACCTTTAAACCATAATCCAAATAGCGCAATGCCGATGAAAAACGCAAATATATAGACCAGATAACTGCGGATGAATCCAGTCATATACCCTTTTGTAAAAGAGGAAGCTGAACGCTCCCCGCCAGACAGGAATCCATCATAAATGGAATTAAGCGACAGGCGTTCAGGAATCCATGAATATACCTTCTTCCATTTTGGGAGCAGGTGATAAAGCAGGATTCCGAACAGGATGACTCCGAATGTCATGAATAATTCAGGGGTCGGCCCGTGCCAAAAGGAGATATGTGCTTTGATTTCGTGACCTTCTTCCACCAGACTTGGCGTGATCGCAGCCACTGCCGGGGCAATGATGCGCTCAGAAAGAATATTAGGGAAAAATCCGAACACAACCACCAGCGAAGCCAGGATGATTGGAGAAATCAGCATGCCAAGCGGTGCTTCATGCGGTTTCTTCTCAAGCTTGTCCGGCTGATGTTCACCTGTAAATGTCTTGAATACAAGAATCATGCTGTAGATGAACGTAAAGACACTTCCCACCCACGCAAGCACTGGGAAGAGTATTCCCGCTGTATCCAAGCTGAAGATATCCATTTCAAGCACACGGACCATACCGGTAAAAAACATTTCTTTACTGAGGAATCCGTTGAACGGCGGCAGTCCAGCCATCGAGAATGCACCGATGATGGCGATCGTGAAGGTGATCGGCATAAAGCTCATCAGTCCGCCGAGCTTCCTGATATCCCTGGTGCCTGTTTCGTGGTCGACAATCCCGGCAACCATGAACAGACTCCCTTTGAAGGTAGCGTGATTGATCAAGTGGAATACAGCAGCTAGTGTTGCCACCATATATATGTTGTCATCCAGGTGGGTATAGTGCAGTGCGGCTGCCCCTACACCAAGCAAGGACATGATAAGACCAAGCTGACTGACAGTGGAGAATGCGAGTATCGCTTTTAAATCTGTTTGTTTCACAGCATTGTAGGATCCCCAGAACAAGGTGAAAATACCAAATCCCCCGACAAGCCATAACCAAAGACTTGTCTCTGCAAATACAGGACTCATGCGGGCAACGAGATAGATTCCCGCCTTTACCATGGTTGCAGAGTGCAAATAGGCACTGACTGGAGTAGGGGCTTCCATGGCATCCGGGAGCCAGATGTGGAATGGGAATTGAGCAGATTTCGTGAACGCCCCCAACAGAACGAGAAGCATCGCAGGAATGAACAAAGCTTCACTCATCAGAAAATCGGATTGTGAAATCAATTCACGGATGCTGAAAGTTCCGCCCATCAGATAAAGAAGAATGAATCCTCCCAGCATGGACAATCCGCCGAATACAGTAATGAGCATCGATTTCAATGCACCATATCTCGACCGCTCACGGTGATACCAGTAACCGATCAGCAGGAAAGAAGAAATGGATGTAAACTCCCAAAACATATAAAGGACAATCAGATTATCTGAAAGGACCACACCGAGCATGGCTCCCATGAACATCATTAAGTATACATAGAAATTATGTAACTGTTCCCTTTTCTTATCTAGATAATAGATGGAGTAAAGCACAACTAAAGAACCGATCCCGGTAATAAGGAGTGCAAACAATAATCCGAGACCATCGATATAGGCGGTGAAATTAATGTCGAATGATGGCATCCACTCCGCCGTTTCCTTGATGGCTCCACCATCGCTCGTGACCGGCATGAATTGAATGAAATAACTGAATAAAGCAACCGGAAGCAGCAAGACAAACCAGCCGGTGTGTACCTGGCGCAGCGCTTTATACAGAAATGGGATTAGAACTGCAAATAAAAAAGGCGATATAATAGCCCAATGTAATAGTGTCATAAAAAACCCCCCTCGTATGAAAATTTATGTATTTTTTTACTCAGTCTTATGTACTCCGTTTATAATCTTTTCCACGATCCTCCTAGTATGCCCGAAAGCTTTAACCTAAAGGCATTATAACGTAAAAAAACAATGCTTGCATTACTCATGCCTGTGCCTGCTGCGGTTTTTTCATGAAGTATTAAATATGTAGAAACGCGGAATATCCCCCATGAAATTTTTTGAGAAATCACACATAATTTGTCGACTTTATAAGAATAGTTTTGGTCAATTTGGAGAATCCTATCCATATGGCGGTGATGAAAATGAAAAGAAAAACGGCGGCGTTTACGACCATAATGTTCACGTTTGTCGGATTGGGGTGGATGATCGAATCCCAGGATCGTTTCAACCGGGGAATCATCGAAACGGATGATCCGCAATCCGTAAATCTGCAGCCTGTCCAATACAGCGGATCGGAAGAGGAAGAATTACCAGCAGATAAGAGCTGGATCCGGGAGCCATTCAGGCCGAGGGAGTATATTCGCATCGTTCCTAAGAGAATGACCCAAACAGAAGACGTTATCGACTGACTGCCTGCACTCGTGTCCATATGGGGGAGGCAGTTTTTTTGCAGCAACCCGTCTGCGCGTGGACCGATTGATCCAATCGTGTCATTAACTCGTATCCTATGTCGATTGTCCCAGGATTTTCTTATTCATACCCTTTTCAAGAGTCCCATAAACGATTATGATGAAAGTGCTGTATGGAATAATCACATTGGGAGAGTTATCAATTGAAGAATACATATTTAACAAGCTACCTGCCCTTATTCTCCATCTTATTATTCAGTCTTACCTTCTCCGTTTATGGGGTGGATGTGTTTGTCGACCTTTTTAAGAAAATTGGCGTATACCCGGGGATGCGTGAATTTTTATCCGATATTCAACTGAAGTTAGTATTATTGATCCTGCTGATGATCGTCTTTTTCATGGTGTTTGCAGCCTTGAAGCTGATAGCCGAAACCATCAACGGTGTCTCGATGCTGTTCTTCTCGAAAGAATCGGAAGGGCAGCTCTATAACCGGGTCCGCTCGGGTTCACTCATCTATTTTATCGGCGGTGTCGCTTCGGTGGTCAGCCTTAAATCTTTCCTTGGATTAGTTGCCGTTTTCGCAGTCACTTCCATCGTCTATTTTGTTTATTTTGTATACAAAATCAGCGTCACCGTTTCCAAAGCAGGGATCATCGGGGTCATCAGTCTACAGCTGTTTACATGGTCTTCCTTGTTCTTAACGATCTTTTTCGTCGTTTTGAAACTGTATAACGGCGTCATGGCAAGCCTGCCGATCATGTCGAAGGTGAAACTGTAAGGAGGGTATTCTTTAGAGTATGAAACATTTTGTTTCATACTCTTTTTATATTGGCGAAGTGAGGAAGTAAGGATATCGAAATTGTTGAATTGTGTCGAACAATCGAGAGTTTGTGCATAATGAAAAACGCCGGGAGACAAGTCTCCAAGCGCTATTTCATAATCGCCTGCCAAATTTTATGACTCGGGCGAAGTCTTTCGATCCGGCTCATATTTTGCGGGATGTCGTGACCGACCCAGACACCGGTTGTGTACTCGTTCGTGAGTCCCATCACCCAGTAATCATGATAATTATTGGTGGTTCCTGTTTTGATTCCTACATAGGGTTTGGATACGTAAGCGGCTTTTCCTGTACCGCTGGCTGCAGCGTTTGCGAGCATCTGACGCATTTTTGCCGTTGTATCTTTTGACCAGACCTGTTTCGGCTCGTTCTTCCACTCGTAGAGGATCTTTCCCTTCCCATCCTTCACGTTTATAATCGCATGGCTTCTTGTATAGCTCCCATTGATGAATGAAGTGTATGCATCCGTCATTTCGAGAGGACTGAAACCGTAGGTGAATCCTCCGATTGAAGCTGCATAGGTGCGATCCTGTTTAGTCAGTTTTTCAAAAGAAAACGCTGAGATCTTGTCGAAGGCTTCTTCGACCCCCACCTTTTCCATCAAGCGGAGAGCGGATGCGTTATAGGATTGGGCCAGTGATTGGTTTAACGTGACCGTACCAGGCTGCACGCCTCCGTAGTTGATCGGGCAATAATCACCGACACAGTAACGATTGGCATTCACCTTCTCATAAATGGATGATTTGAATGTATCAAGATAAGGCGCATATACAAGCAGCGGCTTGATGGAAGAACCCGGCTGTCTGTAAGCTTGAAAGGCATGGTTAAAGTTGTATTTCTTATACTCTTTCCCACCGGTCAATGCCGCGATTCTTCTTGTTTCGTTATCGATCGTCACCGATGCCCCCTGCAGCTTTTCACCCCGCAGTCCTTTGTTCAGGGCTGAGACACTTTTTTGCTGAAGTTCAGGATCGAGAGCAGTCTGAATCCGGACGCCTGAAGCGATCACGCTTTCAAACCTGTCATCGAGTTTTTTAATGATTCGTTCTTTTTCCTGAGGGGATGAGGCGTTTTCCAGCTGCACTTTGTACCCCTCGTGAAGTGATATCAGCTCTCTCAGTTCTTCCTCCACGTAAAAAGCGTAATCGGGATAGCGGTCGATTTTCTTGCGGATGTTGAGCTTTATTGGTGTTTTCTTCAGCTTGTCCGCTTCTTCCTTTGCCAGCCTTTCCGTATTTACGAGTATGTCAAGCAGACGTTCCTGACGAACTTTAGTCTGATCGAAATGGTCGACTGGATCGTACTTGCCGGGATTATTCGGGATGGATGCAATGAAAGCCATCTCTGCTTTGTTCAATTCCGACACACTTTTTTGAAAATAATATTGTGATGCTGTCTCGATTCCATATACGCCGTTGCTGAAATAAATGACATTAAGGTAAAGCTCGAGTATTTCATCTTTTGAAAGGGAGCTTTCGATCTCATGTGCATAGAAGAGCTCCGTCAGCTTGCGGTTATACGTCTTTTCCTGACCTAAATACAGGTTCCGGGCGAGCTGCTGGGTTATCGTGCTTCCTCCCTGCTGAATATGGGTGAATACCAGATTCTTTACGACCGCCCTTAGAATGGCACCTGCGTCAAACCCCACATGCTCATAAAAATGCTGATCCTCGGAAACGACCAGAATTTCCTTTACGAATGGAGGGATCTTCTCATCTTCCACGTATAATCGAAAGGGGCGATTCACCTCTGAAAACACGCTGCCGTTTTCGTCCAGCAGCAAACTGGTCTTATTAAGATTCAATTGATCTGTATTCACAGTGCTCTCAAGTTCATCCTGAAAACCCTGGACTTTGTCTACTTCCTCAGTCGTGAAGAACAATATGGTAAAAAAGATAGTCATAAAACAAATCACTGTAAGAAACCCTGTAAAAACTCTCATTCATTCACTCTACTTTACTAGTAATCTTGATTCACGTGACCGTCAACTTCAGAATGTCGTATACTCCACCATAATAATCCAAATGCCCCCAAGAATAAAGCACCTGTTACATAAAAAACGGAAGAAATTCCAATAAATCCGGATAAAGTTCCTCCAAGGACCGGTCCAATCACATTTCCAAGAAAACGAAAGCTCTGGTTGTAGCCCATTAACTCACCCTGCATGCTGACAGGCGCCTCCTGCCGGATATATGCGGTTATGCACGGAATCAAACCGCCGATGGCCATTCCGAACAGGAACCGGAGAAGCACGAGCTGCCATAGTTCGGTCACAAGGGCTTGTGGGACGATAAGAATGGAGGCAAGCACCAATAGGAAGGAGAGGACCTTCTCATACCCGATCCGATCACCAAGCTTCCCCCATTGCCGTGTAGCGATGAAATTTCCGAAACCTGTCGCTGAAAAGGCAAGGCCGGCCAGTAATGCAAGGTTGGCAGAAGAAGTCAGTTCAGCCACATAAAGAGCCAAAAGAGGCTGAATGCTGAAATTGGCAACCTGAATGATCAAGGACAGGATGATCACAGTCACTAGCAGCTTATGGCTGAATATGTGCTGAAGCACCTGCTTGCTTGAATATTTGTTTTGCTTATTCCTCTGCGCTTTACCACGCTGTTCGTTGATCCCGAACAGCACCACTGTCGCAGCGATCGCAATTGAAACCGCCGTGAAGATAAAGGTATAAGAAAAACCAACATTATCAGCAAGAATTCCGCCGATGACTGGACCGAATAAGCCTCCGGATACCGTCCCCATCTGCAGGGTACCTAAGATCTTGCCTGCTTCCCTTTTTGAAGTCTGAGAAGAGATGAGCGCCATGGACGTCGGAATGAACCCGGTAACGACCCCCATAAGCATCCGCAGAATAAACAACCCATGAACAGATTCCATGAATCCCATTAAGAAAATGGAAGCGGCAATACCGTATCCTGTGATCAAGAGGATCGGCTTATAACCGTATCGGTCCCCAAATCTTCCCCACAAAGGTGAAATGAAGAAAGCCGTTAAAAAAGTAATACCAAACACAAAACCGGACCAGCGCTGAACGTACTCAGCACTATAATCACCGAAAGTCTCTATATAAAGAGATAAGAACGGGAGGACCATAGTGGCACTGGCGGCGACTAGAAAGTTAGCCATGACCATGATGACAAGATTCTTTTTTTCTATTGAAATGATTAACACCTTCTCATTAACTATTTATTTCGGTTTTCTAAATATCTATTTTATTAGAGTTTGCGGTCAGAGTCCACTGAATGAAAAAAATTCGCCATGGAGCAAAGGATTTAGTCATAATTCTCAGGTCGAACATGATATAATATAAGAATAAGAATTGTGTACTCTCACTGACGATGCAGCGTTTTGATGGTGTTTGTACATAAACTCGTCCGTATTAAGAATATTATTTTACTAGATAAATTGGGGTCTGATCAGATTTTGAGGAGGGAGTTATGTGGTAAAAGCAAAGCAGCTTGTGTTCATTGACTTTGAATTTTCGATGCCTGAACGGCATAGAGTCCCCAAAGGTTTTTTTCCGGAAATCATCGAAGCGGGTGTAGTCGTGGTTCAGAAGGGGAAAGTGACAGATACGTTTTCCACTTATGTAAAACCATCTGCCTTCCCCAGACTGACCAATCGCTGCAAACGGTTCTTATCGATCACGCAAGATAAAGTAGACAGAGGCATCTCCTTCCAGACCCTCATCGATTATTTCAACCTGTTGAACTCGAATGGAATCGAAAAAGTCGTCACTTGGGGAAACATGGATATGAAAGTGTTAAGGGATAACTGCTCCCAGTCGGGCATTGCCTTTCCTTTTAAAGCCCAATATGTCGATTTATCGATGGAATACAAACGTTTCTTCGGAGATCAAAACCAAACCGGTTTATGGAAAGCGGTTCAGGAATACGGAAGGGAAGGAGTCGGGAAGCATCATAAAGCACTCGATGATGCACTGACCACCCATCATATATACAATCTTGTGGAGAAAGACAAGAAGTATCTCGATAAAGCCGAACCGACTACCATCGGCGACCGGATCGACTTGAGCAAGTTCTATAATCAGCTTGCTTGATGGAATACTTGTATACATCACATAAAAAGCACTGCCTTCCAATGCCGGAATGCAGTGCTTTTTCTTTGGGCTAATTGTCAGTTTAATTCATGACAGAGACACTGACTTATTCAAACGTCAACCCATACATCAACTCATATTCCCGCTGAATCCCTTTTAGGGATTCCAGACTTTTTAATGCATGCGGGGACCCATCCGCCTCCTGCTGCTTTTTCAGATCTCCGAAAGCAGCCAGGAGTGATTCGTTGTATTCAGGTATTTCCCCTTCAAAAGGCTTGACCATTTTTTCAGGCATGTTTGCCTGTTCCCGGAATGCAAGTGCTTTGCGTTCGTGAAATAATGGAACATCCACTTCCGCAGGGTTATGTAAATCCCCTTGGCGAGGGTGCTTGAGTACGGCGAGGATCCTTACCACATACGCTCCGGTCCGCTCACCTGTCACTTCACCTATATATTTTCCTGTCTTGTAAAAAGCTGTGACTTTATCCCCTATTTGAAAATTTTGCAAAATTACCCCTCCTCTTTAGTGTCTAAGTCTATTATAATGGAACACAAAGTGATTGTGGCAAAGTATACGATAAACGTAACATGTGGGGGTACATATATGAAGAGATTGATTCTATTATCTTTGTGTCTATTAGGTTTAATTCTTGCCGGATGTGGACAAACAGAGAAGGATAACAGCAGCGAAGAAAAAGCTGCTGAAACAGAAGAAAAGAAAACGGATGACACAGAATCTGGAGGAGATGACAACATGACTTATCCGCAGTTGACAACGGAAGTGGCAGAAAATGAAAAGGCAGTGGAAATGAAGACCTCGATGGGTACCATCAAAATAAAATTATTCCCTGAACAGGCACCTAAAACGGTTGAAAACTTCATCACTCACAGCGAAAACGGCTATTATGACGGATTGAAATTCCATCGAGTAATCAAAGATTTCATGATCCAGGGCGGAGATCCCAATGGTAACGGAACTGGCGGCGAAAGCATCTGGGGAGAGTCTTTCGAAGATGAATTCTCCAAGCAGCTTTTCAACATCCGCGGAGCGCTTTCGATGGCGAACGCTGGCCCCGATACGAATGGAAGTCAATTCTTCATCGTTCAGAACAGTGAAATGAATCCAGGATTTGAAGAAAAAATGAAAGAAGCCGGATTCCCGCAGGAAGTCATCGACGCCTATGTAAAACGCGGCGGAACCCCTCATCTTGACTTCAAACATACCGTATTCGGTCAAGTGATCGAGGGAATGGACATCGTGGATAAAATCGCAAACGTCGAAGTCGGACAGAATGATGTTCCTAAAGAAGATGTGATCATCGAGAACATCAAAGTAGTGAAATAACTGAAAAGTTGGCTGCAGGTTTAGATTCGAAAACTGGACAGGGCGGCATGCTGCGCTCAAGATGTTATCGTGCATCCCTGCTTAATAAAATATGTTTTATTTAGCAAAGAGGCTGGGACAAAAGTGATATATTCTAAGTAAAACCCGAACTGGTTTGAATTCGAGGATTCAAGCAAGTTCGGGTTTTTAATTAGCTTTGTTCAAAAGTCGATTTAAAATATAGCATGTTACAGCGGTTGATTGGAGTGCAAGACGGAGACTCCTGCGGGAAAAGTAGCTTATTAGAAAAGCGGAAGGGCTTTGCTTAGAGGCTGGTTTGGCTTATGACATGTGCCTCTAAGCCCTGCAGCTAGACAAGTGAGACCCCGCAGGCTTGCCCAGGAGGCGGCTACCCGCGGAAAGCGAAGTCTTGCACGGAAATCATTAGCGATATTCAGTGGTCCTCACTGATATGTTCGCCTTTAGGCAGTTGTTTTTTTGTTTTGTCCCAGCCTCTTTTCATGTCGCACAAAAGTTGCATCACAGTGCACTTAATACTAGCTTTACTTTGCATCATTTTTTTCACGATAATGAGGTATGGAAAGGCGATGATTACATTATGGTTTTCAGTGAACGATTAAAAAAAGAGCGGGAGAAAAGAGATTGGTCACAACATGAACTTGCAGAGGAAATTCATGTAAGCCGCCAATCCGTATCCAAATGGGAAACAGGAAAGAATTATCCCAGCATCGAGGTAATCATCCATTTAAGTGACCTATTTGGTATTACGATCGATGAATTATTGAGGAGTGATGAAGAATTGAAAGAAAAAGTGATACGGGACAGTAAACAGCTGGCTCATCCAAAGATGAAGATGTTCTTTGACAGTGTGTTTATGCTCGGGGTGCTGCTATTGACATCAAAGTTACTGATACTGGCATTGAATAAAATCGCAGGGATGGAAATAACCATATTGGAAGGCATGCCATTTGTATCGAACTTCTTGCCCTTGGTGTTGATGGTCCTCGGCGGTATCGGTTCAGACCAACTGAAAAATAATTATGTAGAAGAATAAGCTCTCACCTCTTCCCATGAAAGTCATAGGAGATTATTGATGAACACTGCATCATTTCCCCGGAAATTGTCGGAACGTGAAGAGGTTGGGACAAATTTGATTTAACTTTATAAAATACTCTCTTCACGAGGGTGTTCATAGAATCGTTAAATTCTTGTGATTAAGCATTGGTTTCTGGATTTTTATCTTGGTATAATGATGAAAGAGTTTGTTTTGAAAGGAAAGGAGCTTGTTATGCTTTCTTCGTTTGTATTGAATTTGTTTTTATATTTTCCGGAAGATAAGACAGAATATATCCCAGCCGCTATTTGGATGGTCATCTTTTTTATATTGACGATTTTGACGTTCCGTTTGATCAAAAAGGTATCTAAGAAAGAAGAACTGAAGACAAAAGCCATTGAAGATGAAGTCAGGCAGAGGAATCGTGAAACTGAATGATCGACGTGAAAGCATGCTTCGAAAATGGGAAGCGTGCTTTTTTTATGGGATAGAGTAATTTGAGGAGAGCGGGAGTTGTGGATTTCTATGCAATCAAATGCCTTCTCCGCTCTCCGCGTTTTTTCCTTTTAAAAAGAATACTTTCTCTCTATCTCGTCAAAAATGGAGGAAGAGTATGCACATTTGGAGGAATTATATATGAAATCGAACAAGTTACTATACATCCTTTTACCTGCCATCCTGCTGGGGGCGTGTGCCATTGAAAACCCAAAGAAGACCGAAATCGATATGAAGAATGATACTGGCGATTCGCTTGGGAAAGTGATCCTTCAGGAGAAGTCGGATGGGGTGGAAGTGGATCTTGATCTGGAGGGCCTGCCGCCTGGTGAACGCGGTATCCATTTTCATGAAAAAGGCTCATGTAAACGGCCTGACTTCGTGTCTGCCGGCAACCACTTCAATCCTGATGATAAAAAACACGGTTTGATGCATCCTGAAGGCGCACATGCCGGTGACCTGCCGAACATCATCGTGAAAGATGACGGGACGGTGAAGGTAAAGTTGATGGCGCCGCTCGTGACGATGACGAGAGGAAAGACTTCATTGATCACGAAAGAAGGCACGTCACTAGTCATCACGGAGAACAAGGATGACGGCATGACACAGCCTGCAGGAGAATCAGGTACGCGGATCGCCTGTGCTGAAATTGCAAAAGAAAAAGAGAAGAAGTAAAAAAGTTCCCGTTGTTTGTTTCTGGCTGAACAGAAAAAGATAGAGCAGGATAGCCAATAGGCATCCTGCTCTTATCTGCTTTTAACCCAAGGCTTTACGCAACCTTTCTAATCCATCCAACAGTATTTCCCGCGGACAAGCGATATTCATCCTCACAAATCCTTCGCCCCCCTTGCCGTATTTTGGACCGGGTTCGAGGCCAAGCTTTCCTTTTTCCAACAGCCGTTCTTTGAGCTCGTCATCCGACAGTCCCAACTCACGACAGTCAATCCAGAGAAGGTAGGTTCCTTCAGGTTCGACAAGATGAATCCGGGGCAGGTTCTCTTCAATGAAGGATTTCGTGATGTTCACATTTTCCTTTAAGTAGTCCAGGATGCTTTCAAGCCATCGTTCACCGTTTCGATAGGCAGCTTCCATTCCTGTTATGCCGAATGTATTCAATGTGAAAAAGCCTTGTTTCTTGTGGACAGCGGCTATTTTATCGCGTAATTCATTATTTGGTGTGATCATGGCTGACGCCTGCAATCCGGCAAGATTGAAGGTTTTGCTGGGTGCGATGCAGGTGATGGTCCTTTCTGCATAGCTTTCATGGATTGCCGCGACCGGCGTATGTTTGCGGGTTTCATAGACGAGGTCAGAGTGGATCTCATCTGACACGATGATGACATCGTACTTTTTGCAGAGATCTGCCATTTTGGTCAGTTCCTCACGTGACCACACGCGTCCGCTTGGGTTGTGCGGATTGCATAGCAGAAACAGCTTTACACCTTTTTGCAATGACTGTTCAAAGTCTTCAAATGAAATGCTGTATTGACCGTTTTTGTACGTAAGCGGGGCATTCTCGATCACGCGGTCATTCTCCTCCGTCATACTGAAAAACGGGGTGTAGACTGGAGATTGGACGAGTACTTTGTCGCCTGGAGATGTCAATGCCTGTATGATCGTCCCTATTGCCGGCACTACGCCCGGGCTGTACTGTAGCCAACTGTTATGAATCTTCCAGCCATGCCTTTTCCATACCCATTCTTTGATTGCTTCTGCAGGTCCATCCCCGACAAATGTGTAGCCGAAGATACCGTGGTCAAGCCTGTTCTTAAGTGCTTCCGTTACTTCGACAGGAGGGAGGAAGTCCATATCCGCCACCCACATCGGAAGTACATCATCTTTACCAAAAACAGCTTTGGTCATATCCCATTTCACTGAAGATGTCCCTATTCGGTCGATTATTTTCTCGAATTCGTTCAACGTTCTAACCCCTTTTCTATAAAAATGATAGGTGCCTGAAACTCGAAAGCGGCCGTTGCCGTTAATCACAATGCTTCCGATGGAATTTTTATGCTATCTTCATCTTATTATGGAATTTGAAAAGATGAAAATGATTTGTTTATCGTTTATTTTCAGTATCAGTCCTTATAAGTGTATTCCTAGCAATCAAGAACAGCATATGTAAATGGCCTCCCTACGATTCAGTCAGAAGCGAAGGGGAGAGACCTTTTTTATAATGAGCCTGTTCATTTTTTGAGAATTCATCCGCTTCAGTATGAACAAACTGTTGAATATGATGGAGCACTTCGTCCGGCCTTTCTTCCGGTACAAGATGACCTGTTTCCTCTAAAACGACCAGGCTGGACATGGGGAGGTCATTTGCCAGACGGTGTCCCGTCGAAAGCGGGACGACGCGGTCGTGCTCTCCCCAGACAAGCAGGCAGGGTGTCTCGATATTCTTCAGCTCGGCAATCGATAAATCCCCTTCCCGGTCCCGGATCATACGTGTCAATGCTTTAAAGATGTCATCCTCAAGGAATGGGCGCAAATAGCCGAACAGCATCTCGTCATCGATCAGTTCCTTGTTATGGACGACATTCTCAAGATTTTTCCTGACGCCTGAACGGGTAAGCCAGAGTTTGACATACAGATGGAAAAAAGGGATGCGGCTTGCCATCATGACCGGCCACCTCATCTTCGGAAGGTAACCTGAACTGCATAGAAGCACAGCCTTTTCGACAAGTGCAGGTTCCTTTTTCATGACGTTCAGCGCAATCTGTCCGCCCATCGAGTGTCCGGTCAAATGGATATTCTTCACTTCCAGCTGTTCGAGCAGCTGGATGACGGTGGTTGCCAGGTTTTCATAGGAATAGACGAAGCGGCTTGTCTTGTCGCTTCCCCCAAACGGTGGAAGGTCGATCGATATGACATTATACTGTTCTTTCAAAAGGGGAGTTAAGCGCCTGAAGCTGAAGGATGAAGATAAAAAGCCGTGCAAAAGAACGAAGGTTTTGGACGCCTCGGGGTGCTGGTGATATTCGTAATACACACGGGCGCCATTGACGGTTGCAGTTCTTGCAAAATCGTTTCCCCGCATGATGCTTCACTCCTCACATGAATGGTTTATCGTATTTTACCCTTTTTTGGCCATTTAACACCTTTAAGAAAAACGCAAAGTATCCCCTTTCTATTTTTTCAGCTTCTGATATAATGAAACCATTTAAGTGGTATGGAGGAGGAGTTAGTATGCAGCTTAGCGATTTGGAGCTTGATTTACTAAGGATTTTACAGAAGGATGCGAGAATTTCATCAGAAAGCTTAGGGAAGATGCTTCAAGTGACACCGGAAGAAGTGGAAACGGCTCTTACCAGACTTGAAAAAGATCATATCCTTGTGCGATACAGTTCGATCGTCGATTGGTCGAAGGTAGAGGGGCATGAAGGTGTCACCGCTATGATCGACGTCAAGGTGGCTCCAAAACGAGGGGTCGGATTCGACGAGGTCGCCCACAGGATTTACCGGTATAAAGAAGTGAAAAGCGTGTACCTGATGTCGGGGGCTTATGATCTGTCGGTGACTGTAGAAGGAAGATCCATGAATGAAGTAGCGAACTTTGTATCTGAAAAACTTTCGACTCTTGATTCGGTCCTGTCCACGACCACTCATTTTCAACTTAAAAAATATAAGCATGACGGCACCATCTTCGGTGATGTTCATGAGGATAAACGGATTGTGGTATCACCATGACTACAAAGACATCTTATGTAGCGAAGTCGGTAGAGAACCTGAAACCATCCGGGATCCGAAAATTCTTTGATCTGGCTGCCAATATGGAAGGCGTCATTTCACTAGGGGTGGGGGAACCGGACTTCGTCACTTCATGGACAGTGAGGGAAGCTGCAATCCTTTCATTGGAGCAGGGAAACACATCTTACACAGCCAACGCCGGCCTATTTGAACTCCGTGAAAAAATTGCCCGCTATATGCGGGACGGGTATGACTTGAGGTATGACCCAAACAGTGAAATCATCGTGACAGTCGGTGCGAGTCAGGCACTTGATATCAGTCTGAGGGCAATCATCGATCCCGGTGATGAAGTGGTGGTTGTCGAGCCAGGTTTCGTCTCATATGTACCGCTCGTGCAGCTTGCAGGAGGGACACCCGTGACGGTTGAAACAAAACCGGAGAATGGCTTCAAACTGACGGCTGAAGAACTTGAAGATGCGATTACCGGCCGGACGAAAGCTGTACTATTATGCTCACCCAATAATCCGACGGGCACCGTGTTGGAACAAGAAAATCTGGAGGAGATTGCAGAGGTCATCCGCCGTCATGATCTGGTCGTGCTTTCAGATGAAATCTATTCTGAACTGGCCTATGACCGCGGACACGTCTCGATCGCTTCTCTTGATGAGATGAGAAACCGTACGATTGTGATCAATGGGTTTTCTAAAGGATTTGCGATGACAGGCTGGCGGCTTGGGTACATCTGCGCCCCTGAGGAAATTGCAGTGCCGTTGTTGAAGATTCACCAGTATGCGATGATGTGTGCCTCGACCCCCGCTCAATACGCAGCGGTTGAAGCCCTGGATAAAGGGATGGGGGATGTGTTTGAAATGAAGCACAGCTACCGTCACCGCCGCCATTATTTTGTGGATTCATTGAATGAGATGGGACTTGTGTGCCATCTGCCTGGCGGGGCTTTTTATGCGTTCCCGTCGGTTGCTAAAACAAGACTTTCCTCGGAGGAATTTGCAGAAAAGCTGCTGTTGGAAGAAAAGGTGGCTGTCGTTCCCGGCAATGTGTTCGGTAAGGGCGGGGAAGGGCATATCCGTTGTTCGTACGCGTCTTCAATGGAACAACTCCAGGAAGCTGTGAAGCGGATGAAGAGATTTGTTGAGAATCATAGTTAAAGTTAAGTGTGACCAGGTGCTGACATTTTGGCGCCTGGTTTTTTAGTGGGATTTATGAAATATCTGGTAGGAACTGCGGGATTTCAAAAAAAATAGGACGATAAAATTATCGTCCAACAAATGAAAACAAAAGGGGGAATACTTAGAAAGCTTAGTATCAGTATGAACCGTTTCGAAGACTTATATACTTAGTTTTTAAAAATTATTTTTCAATTACCTCGAGAATGGGCCAGCTCCAGGGCATAGAGGCACATGTCATAAATCAAACCGTCCAAAAAGGCAAAGCGTGCGCCTTCTCGGCCGGTTCGTCTTATGCCACCCGCCTCTGAGCAAAGCCCTTCCGCTTTTCTTATTCGTATTTTATTTCATACAACATTTGCATGACGCGGAGAAAATCTTCTTCGGTGAATTCCTTGGCTTTGCGAAGGATCAGCTTCGTTCGTTTAACACCGATTTCTTTGATCAATTGTTCAATTTCCCCGTCGATCCCAGCAGGGTGATGGGCGATCGTTTCACTCTCCAATAGCTCTGAAGCGGGGATATCAAGAACGGTTGAAAGCTTTAAAATGATTTGAGTATCGGGTATTTGCTCATTACTTTCATATTTTTCAATAGTACTAGTACCTAAGCGGGCTTTCCGTGCTAATTCACGCTGAGAAATGTTTCGATCTTCTCTAAACCTCTTCAGATTCTTTCCAAAGTATGTCATCGTCTACCCCTCCCAATAGTCCACTTAACTTCTTACTATTATAGTATCATTAAATGGAAATAATTAGTCTGTCCAACCGTGAACAAAATGGTAAAATTGAAGGCCCGTCCACGATAAAGCGGAACGGGCCATCGATGCTAAGACAGAAATACGAAGATGATCGCAATCGGAACGATATAACGAAGAAGGATGATCCAGGCGTTGAAGAGATCTCTTGAAGTGGAAGATCCCTGCTTTATTTCGTTCCATACGTCCTCGCGCTTCAATCGGTAGGAAACAAATATGCTTATGAACAAAGCACCTATCGGCAGCCCGAAGCTGCTTGTGATAAAGTCTGCAAAGTCAAAGAAATTCCGTCCGAGTATGGTGAAGTCGCTGAATACCCCGAAAGAAAGGGCACTTGGGATTCCCGCGATGAATACAAGGATCCCCATTAACCATGTATAAGGAAGCCTCTTCTTTTGATTTCCCTTGGTCAGTGCGGCGACTCCGATCTCAAGGATCGAGAATGCAGATGTCAGCGTCGCGAATAACAGCAGTATCAGGAATACGGTCAGGAAAATACCCCCGAAAGCTATTTCATTAAAAACTGCAGGCAGTACGACAAAGGCGATCCCCGGTCCCTGGTCTGGCTGGAATCCCAATGCATAGACTGAAGGGAAAATGACCAACCCGGCGAGCAGGGAAATCAAAATATTCAGTCCGGAAACCGAAATTGCAGAGCGGGGCATGCTGTCCTCTTTTGAAAGATAGGAAGCATACGTCACCATGACTGACAGTCCGACCGTTAAGGAGAAAAATGCTTGTCCAAGCGCAAGCAATGCTGTTTCTCCTGTGAGATAGCTCCAATCCGGAACCAGCAGGAACCGTACACCTTCCATCGCACCTTCAAGGGTAAGTGAGCGTGCCACTAAAATAAGAAATAATATAAATAAAGACGGCATCATATAACGGCTCGCGCGCTCTATCCCTTTTTGAATCCCGCCTTGGACGACCAATACGGTAAGTAAGATGAATAACGATTGTGTGATCAAGGTTTCCCAAGGACTGGAAATGATGTTTTCAAATAGTGAACCGTATTGTTCCTGGGTCATGCCTGAAAGAGATCCTGTAAAGCTTCTCGCAAGATAAGATAAAATCCAGCCCCCTACAACACTGTAAAAAGACAGGATGATAAACGAAACGATCGTGCCAAGGTAACCGATTAAGTGCCAGGCAGATCCTGGTGCGAGTTTTTTATATGAAGTCACCGCATCAGTTCCGGCTCTTCTGCCGATGACGAACTCGGCAAGCAAGATCGGTGTGCCAATCAAAATCGTAAAGATGATGAAAAGCAGAAAGAAGACTCCTCCGCCGTTCGCTCCTGCCATATAAGGAAATTTCCAAATTGCACCCAGGCCGATGGCAGAGCCGGCTGCTGCGAGAATGAATCCTAATTTCGAAGACCACTGTTGTTTCTTTGCCATTACGCTGCTCCTTTCAAAAAACAAAATGATTTTTCCATACTACTATGTTTTTCATGCCGTGTACACCTGATATTTAAATTTTCAATATATATTAAAAATGGTTGTAAATGTAACGAATACAGTCATTTTTCAAATTATTTACGATACCTTCTTCCTATAGTATGGGTGAAAACGTTCGTATCATGAAAAAATTCCTGTTTATTTAAAAACGGGCTGGAAAAGTTAGCAAAGTGTAGTATACTAATGGTAACGAAATGTTCACAAATCAGACACGAATTCGACATTAATTAGTCAAAATTGAAAGCGCTTAAACCAGGAGGGATCAATAATGGATATGTTCATGGTATATTTATTCGTTGCCACCGCCACCCCGTTATTCTTATGGATTGAACACAGAAAATGGGCTTTGCTCCATATTCCGTTTCTATTAGCTTTATGGGCGATCTTCATTTATTACATTGCAGTGCCGGAAATGGGCGGATGGGGACATGTGACATTCTGGAGTTTATTTGTCTTCAACTTTGCCTTTGCACATTTGGCTGCATTTTGGCTTTACGCGGCTCCATATTTGAAGAAACACCGAAAGAAAATGATGGAAATGCGCAAGTATAACACTGAGAAATAAATCCCCATCGACCGGGGATTTATTTTTTTTGCCTTCACGCCGTAAATCATTTTCCAATGATAGTATACAGGCAACCAATTTAATGAATAAATACCATTTTTACGAAACTAAAGCGATTGGTGCTGCGTTACATAGATATGAAGAATCATAATTGAGGGGGGAGTACACAAGAGTGGACGAATTTCATCTCATAGATAAAGCAAAACAAGGTGATCTTTCTGCTTACAGTAAACTGATCCGCGACCATGCCCCGATTGTGGAACGCTTTGCTTTCCAGATTGGGAACCACATGGACGATATTCCTGATATCAGTCAGGAAGTTTTTATAAGGGTGTACCGGTTCCTCGACGGTTTCACCCATGCGAAATTCACAACCTGGCTGTATAAAATAACGTTAAATGTATCGAGGGACTTTAAACGTAAAGAGAGTCAGCACAGCAAGAGGGTGGAGAAGGTGATGAACGAAACGTGGGAAGCATCGACAGCACCTCATGTGCGTGTTCTGAGAGAAGAAGAGGATCGGATTCTGCACGAATGTCTCCAGGAGCTTGATGAAAAATATAGAGCCCCGATCATCCTCTATTATTTTCATGAAAAAAAATACGAAGAGATTGCAGATATCCTGTCAGTCAATTTGTCTACGATTAAGACCCGGCTGCTGAGAGGCAAAAGCCTGTTGAAAAAACTGCTCGAGGAAGCGGAGAAAAGGGAGGGAACCATCAATGGATGATAAAATGTTAGAAAAAAGGCTGGAATTACTAGATCGTTCGTATAAAAAATTGCCGGCGCAGACTGATGCACATGCCATCATATCTGCAATAAGAAAAGAGCAGTCCCCCTCCAGGAAGAAACGATCCCGCCCGCTCATTCACTGGCCTTATGCTGCCAGCTTCATCGGCGTCCTCCTGATTGGAACGGTGCTTGCACTGCAATTGACGCTGGACAGCGGCAGTCAGGGGGAACCTGGTCAATCAGGAACGCAGTCACCACCGGCAGGATACAACAATGAAACAAGCAAAGAGCTCGATGAAGAGATAGAGGACGCAAAAGCACTCTATGAACTGCGCAAAAAACAAGCAATGGCGCGCCTTGGTATGAATGAGTCAACCTTCAGCGGAACCCCTCTTAATAAGGAAGCCCGGGAACAATTATTATATATAGAAACCATTCCTAAACGAAAATATCCCCTTGAACAGAAACTTGAGTGGGTGAACAACGGGAAAGAATGGATGGAGGAATCATTAAGGACCCCTGATATGATGATTGGCACCCTTAAAGATGGAATCACAATGAAGGAAGCGGAAGTTTGGACAGAAGATTTTTTGGAAAAACAGAGTGGATTGCTCCCGCTTTATGAAGAAAAGCTGCAGCAATATAAAGAGTGGTGGAAGCCTCATATTGAAGGTGGTGAAATCAATATGAAAAGCCTGAATGCACTTCAACATTATCCCGCTGAATTCAGAACCATGCTGGACGGCATTACCCTCAATGCGGTAAAACTCACCTACAATAAAAGGGGAGACAGGCTCGAAACATCCATCGATATTGAGTATGTGAATATGATTTCCCGCAATGCCCTTCCGGAAGTATATGTTTCATATATGCACATTAAACAGTCTCCTGTCCTGAAAGCTGGAGAATTTACTACAGGCTGGAAAGAAGCGGGGGACCGGCTAATGCTTCTGGAAGATATGTTGAAGGATCTGCCGGAAGACTCGGGATTCAGGGATGAAATGATACACACCTATGAACTTTTATATCAACACTATGTGAATGGCGGGGTCAACCAGAAGATCTTTCATGAGGACGGAAGGCTGAAACCGGAGGTGCGTGATGCGTATGAGTATGTTGCTGAGAACTATTCTTCATATAAGACCGCAGAAAGTATAATGAAAATACTGGAAGAACTGCAGAAATCAAACGATGTGAAACCTGAGCGCTGGATCCAGCATACCCCGGCCATCATTTCATCAGAAGTTGAAAAGATGTATGAGAACCATTGATATTCAACAAGTGGGAAATGTTTTAATAAAAAGATAAATAGGGAAACATAACTAGTGTGATACGTAATTTTAGACGTGCGGGCATGACGGATTTACACTCCTGCACAATTCCTTTTTGCCGAAACCCAAAAACTATGGTATAATCTAAAATTGCGTGTAAAAGAGAAAAATAATATATATACTAGGAGTGTTACCATGACTACAAAATTCGAATCAGGATCTGTTGTAACAGGTAAAGTTACAGGCATCCAGCCATACGGAGCGTTTGTTGCATTAGACGAAGAAACACAAGGACTTGTTCATATCTCTGAAATCACACACGGCTTTGTTAAAGACGTCAGTGAGCACCTTTCAGTAGGAGACGAAGTAAAGGTAAAAGTATTATCAGTGGACGAAGCAGCTGGTAAAATCAGCCTTTCAATCCGTGCTACAGAAGAAGCTCCTGCACCACAAGCAAAGCCTGCAGCAGCGAAAAAAGCCCGCCGTCAAGGAAGTGTGAAACCGGCAGCTGAAGAAACGACTCCAGCTGGCTTCAACACACTTAAAGACAAGCTTGAAGAGTGGATCGAGCAATCTGAGCGTGAAGATCTAATTAAGAAATAATAACATAAAAAGCCGTCCCATCAGGCAGATGGGGCGGCTTTTTATTTATGAAGCCATGAGGTTCCCTATTATTTGACAAAAAATATAGAATTTTTAAACAATATACTTGTCCGTACCTCCTTTTTCGAATATAATGAGGAATGAAAGCGCTTTATAAATATAGGTATACATACAATCGGGAGGGACTTCAATGCTTTATAATAATCCGAATACAGAAGGTTCACTGGTTCAATTCAAGGACAAGTATGACAACTACATCGGCGGGGAATTTGTGCCGCCGGCAAATGGTGAGTACTTTGAAAATGTAACGCCTGTAACTGGAAAAGTTTTCACGAAAATCGCCCGTTCGACTGAAGCGGATGTCGAAAAGGCACTGGATGCTGCACACGCCGCAAAAGATGCCTGGGGAAAAACATCAGTGGCAGAAAGGTCATCCATTTTAAATAAAATAGCAGACCGCATTGAAGAAAACCTGGAGATGCTTGCAGTAGCTGAAACATGGGATAATGGAAAACCTGTACGTGAAACTTTGGCGGCAGACTTGCCGTTAGCGATTGATCACTTCCGTTATTTTGCCGGCTGTATCAGGGCTCAAGAAGGTTCTGTCGGGGAACTTGATCAAGATACAGTATCTTATCACTTCCACGAACCAATCGGGGTAGTGGGACAGATCATCCCTTGGAACTTCCCTATTTTAATGGCAACTTGGAAACTTGCCCCTGCACTTGCTGCCGGAAACTGTGTAATCCTGAAACCTGCCGAACAAACACCTGCGTCCATTATGGTCCTGGTGGAATTGATACAGGATCTGCTTCCAAAAGGAGTGCTGAATGTCATCCAAGGTTTCGGAGTAGAAGCAGGTAAGCCGCTTGCACAAAGCAAGCGCATTGGAAAAGTGGCCTTCACCGGGGAAACGACGACAGGACGCCTGATTATGCAATATGCTTCTCAGAACATCATCCCGGTGACACTTGAACTTGGCGGGAAATCACCGAATATCTTCTTTGAGGATATCATGAATGAAGACGATGATTTCCTTGATAAAGCGGTGGAAGGCTTCGTGATGTTCGCCCTTAACCAAGGGGAAGTATGTACATGCCCTTCAAGAGCGCTGATTCAGGAATCAATCTATGACAAGTTCATGGAAAGAGCGATTGAACGCGTAAAACAAATAAAGCAGGGCAATCCGCTTGATTCGGAAACAATGCTTGGAGCCCAGGCTTCCGAAGAGCAGCTGGATAAGATTCTTTCATATATCGAAATCGGTAAACAAGAAGGGGCGGAATGCCTCATCGGCGGAGAGCAGAATAAATTGGACGGCGACCATGAAACAGGATTCTATGTGAAGCCGACTGTATTTAAAGGCGACAACAGCATGCGTATCTTCCAGGAAGAAATCTTTGGACCGGTTGTTTCAGTGACCACGTTCAAAACGAAGGAAGAAGCACTTGAAATTGCCAATGACACATTATACGGTCTTGGAGCCGGTGTCTGGACACGCGATATGAATACTGCATACCGTTTCGGAAGAGAAATCCAGGCAGGACGCGTATGGACAAACTGCTACCACCAATATCCTGCACATGCAGCATTCGGCGGCTACAAAATGTCCGGTATCGGTCGTGAAAATCATAAAATGATGCTGACGCACTATCAACAGACGAAGAACTTATTAGTGAGCTACAGCCCTAAGAAGTTAGGATTCTTCTAAAATGGAAAACCGACTGGAGGCGACAGAACAAGCCCTTCAATTGATCGAAAAGCTTAAGGGTAAGCACGGCCCCCTGCTTTTTCATCAATCAGGAGGATGTTGTGATGGAAGTTCCCCGATGTGTTTGAGCCAGGATGATTTGATCATAGGCGACAGCGATGTGTTAGTGGGCACTGCAGCCGATTGTCCTTTCTATATGAACTCACAGCAGTATGAGTATTGGAAGCATTTCAAAATCATCTTGGATGTGAAACCCGGAAGAGGAGGCGTATTCTCTTTAGAATCCACCGAAGGCTTGAGGTTCATTACGGATTCTGAATTGATAAAGTCTTAGATTACTAGTTTAGTTACCTTAAAGAATATACAAACAAACATTAATCAGGCTGGGACAAACGTGTTCTAGCCGATAAAAGTCCGAACTTTAATTCAAATTCTTTGATTAGAATACGAATTAGTTCGGATTTTTTAATAGACTCTGTTAAAAGATCGTTGTTCATATCAGCTTGTTCCAGCGGTTGATTGGAGTACAAGACGCAGACTCCTGCGGGAGAAGTGGCCAATGTTAGACCCCGCAGGAGCGCATTGCGACAAGGAGGCTCCGCGGAAAGCGAAGTCTTGCACGGCAATCATTAGCGGTATTCAGTGGTCATCACTGATAATGTTCGCCTTTAGGAAGTTGTTTCTTGTTTTGTACCAGCCTCACTTTTTTTATCCCAAGATAAGCACTGGTCAGCGATTTTCAAATCTACAAGAATATCCAGAAAATAAGCTGCTAAAATAAGGGGAGAAACT
>NZ_JBAJHU010000015.1:0-65076 GCF_036867415.1 Mangrovibacillus sp. Mu-81 | reverse complement strand
GGCTGTTTTTTTGTTTTTGTTGAATGAGGTATAGGGTTGCTCCTCTGCCATTTGAATTGATCCATTTCCAAAAAAACATCCTTTTTCATCATTTAAGCCTTTTTTGTCTTTTTTCATTCAAAATCTTATTAAGACAGGAATGAAAGGTTTAAATTCCTCGAACATGCCTCCATTCCACTCCAAAATCCATATTTCAGTCAAGGCTCGATTGCAGTAAGCAGCCATATATTATCGAAAAAGAAGATTTTATTATCAACATTTGAAAGTTTATTATCGAAAATCGACTTTTATTATCGAAACCTGAAATTCTATTTTCAAGATACAAGGGTTATAATCGGAAGCACTGTCTGATGAACAATCCGAAGGTTTTATTATCAAAAACCACCACCAACACAACAACAACCGGAAACAAACCTGAACAACTCATCCGCCCTCCAACATCGCCTCACCCATTAACCGCCACCAATAATAGCGTCGCTGTGCCAGTGTGCCAAAATTCAGATCGGACCCAATCTGCCATTAACCGACCCGGACCGCCCAACATACTATACCCTAGGCTGAACTATCTAAAATAAGGAACAATCAGAATTAACACCTTTTATACGTTTAAAAATTTTCTAAAACAGGAAAACTTCTAAGGGTAAGTTCATAATTGCAAAGTGAAAGAAGCGATTGTATAATTATAGTCAAATATAGTCAAAGTCAAATTGAGGAGGAGGTTTGATGAGGAACATTTCCGACATCATCGAAAGTTATTTGAAGAATGTTTTGGAGCTTAGTGAAAGTGAAATAGTCGAGATAAAGAGAAGTGAGATCGCGGATAAGTTTCAATGTGTTCCTTCTCAAATCAATTATGTGATCAACACCCGTTTTACGATTGAGCGGGGGTATGTTGTTGAAAGTAAGCGGGGCGGCGGGGGCTATATCCGGATTATGAAGGTGAAAGCCCATGACCAGGTCCATCTTATAGATCAGCTCGTATCGCTGGTGAGAAATGCCATCAGTCAAAGTACGGCTGCAGATATCATTTTCAGATTGGTGGAAGAAGATATTATCTCTGAACGGGAGGCCAAGATCATGCTGAGCGTGATGGATCGGTCGGTGATCATAGTAGAACTGCCTGAGCGGGATATCCTTCGGGGAAGAATGTTAAAGGCGATGCTGGATAGCTTGAAGTATGAATAAAGGTTAGAGGAGTGAGTTGGATGATCTGTCAAGAGTGTAATGAGAGACCTGCTACTCTTCATTTCACGAAGGTAATAAATGGGGAGAAGACGGAAGTGCATCTGTGTGAGCAATGCGCCCAGGACAAGGGAGATAAATTCATGTTTGATTCTTCGCCTGGATTTTCTGTGAACAATTTATTGGCAGGCCTGCTTAATATTTCACCTGCATTGAAGCAGGCGAAAACTTCAGAAATTTCTCAGCAAGAGATTTTGCAGTGTGAAAAGTGCAAAATGACTTTTCAGCAGTTCATCAACGTGGGACGGTTCGGATGTTCTCATTGTTATGAGACGTTCCAATCACAATTGGATCCCATTTTAAAGCGGGTTCACAGCGGCAATGTCGAGCATCACGGAAAGATTCCTGAACGCATGGGCGGAGCCATCCACCTGAAGAAAAGAATCCTCCAATTGAGGACGGATTTGCAGGCATCGATCGGAAATGAAGAATTTGAGCAAGCTGCAGAGATCCGAGACGAGATCCGCTCCCTTGAGAAAGAGATTAAGAATGAAGGGGGAGATGGCCAATGAGTCTTGAGAGGTTTTTGAGTAATACGGTAAGCTCCTGGATGAATGAAGAGGGTCCAAATTCGGATATTGTGCTGAGTTCCCGTGTGCGGCTGGCACGGAATTTCACGGATTTCCGCTACTCCACTCTTTATTCGGCAGAAGAAGCAGAGGAAATTGTGAACCGGGTCAGGGACAAGGTGCCACTTTATCCAAAAGATTTAGGTGAATTGGAATTTCTGGCTACGAATGAGATTCAACCGCTTCAAAAGAGGGTATTAATGGAGAAACACCTGATCAGTCCTAATCTGGCTGAGAATGAAAACGACGGTGCGGTGCTTCTATCAAATGAAGAAGATGTAAGCATTATGATAAACGAAGAAGATCATATTCGAATACAGTGCTTATATCCGGGTCTGCAATTGAATGAGGCTTTAAATCGGGCCAATGGAATCGACGATTGGTTTGAAAGTGAATTTAATTATGCGTTTGATGAGAAACGCGGATACTTAACGACCTGCCCGACGAATGTGGGGACAGGACTAAGGGCTTCTGTCATGATGCACCTGCCTGGACTTGTACTGACTCAGCAGCTGAACAGGATCATTCCAGCCATCAATCAGCTGGGGCTGGTGGTCAGGGGGATTTATGGAGAAGGCAGTGAAGCACTCGGCAATATTTTTCAAATATCCAATCAGATCACTTTAGGTAAATCGGAAGAGGATATCGTGGAGGATCTGCTGAGCGTCGTAAAGCAGATCATCGAGAAAGAAGAGTCTGCCAGGGAAGCATTAGTCAAGACATCGAACATACAATTAGAAGACAGAGTATTCCGGTCTCTCGGTGTACTTGAACACAGCCGGATCATCGAATCCAAGGAAGCGGCGAAATGTTTATCCGATGTCAGGCTCGGAATCGATTTGGGATACATCAAAAATATATCCAAGAATATATTGAATGAACTAATGATTTTGACTCAGCCGGGATTCCTGCAGCAATATTCAGGAGGACCGCTAAAACCGAATGAAAGAGACATAAGAAGGTCTTCTTTGATACGAGAGCGAATTAAGTTAGATAAAGACGCATGTGAGGAGGAAGAATAATATGATGTTTGGTCGATTTACAGAAAGAGCACAAAAGGTATTGGCATTGGCGCAAGAAGAAGCAATCCGCTTGGCGCACAGTAATATTGGCACTGAACATATTTTATTGGGACTTGTCCGTGAAGGTGAGGGTATTGCGGCAAAGGCCTTGACTGCGCTGGGATTAAGTCCGGAAAAGATCCAGAAAGAAGTGGAAGGGCTGATCGGCAAAGGCACGGAGAAATCCCAAACCATTCATTATACACCCAGGGCGAAGAAGGTCATCGAGCTTTCGATGGATGAAGCACGTAAGCTTGGCCACTCATATGTGGGCACTGAACATATTTTACTAGGTTTGATCCGCGAAGGTGAAGGCGTGGCTGCAAGAGTACTTGGAAATCTCGGTGTCAGCCTGAATAAAGCGAGACAGCAGGTTCTGCAGCTGCTCGGAAGTAATGATTCCAATAATCATCAAGGCGGAGGGAATGCAAATGCAAATACCCCTACCCTCGACAGCCTGGCACGTGACTTGACGGCGATTGCAAGAGAAGGCAGCCTGGATCCCGTCATTGGAAGAAGCAAAGAAATCCAGCGGGTGATCGAAGTACTAAGCCGCCGTACGAAGAATAATCCGGTTTTGATCGGAGAGCCTGGTGTCGGTAAAACAGCCATTGCAGAAGGTCTTGCACAGCAGATCATTGCCAATGAAGTACCAGAGATCCTCCGTGATAAACGTGTTATGACCCTTGATATGGGTACGGTCGTTGCCGGAACGAAATACCGCGGTGAGTTTGAGGACCGCCTGAAGAAAGTGATGGATGAAATCCGTCAGGCAGGGAACATCATCCTGTTCATCGACGAGCTTCATACCTTGATCGGTGCAGGTGGAGCAGAAGGGGCGATCGATGCTTCCAACATCCTTAAACCGTCATTGGCACGGGGAGAACTGCAATGTATCGGTGCCACTACATTGGATGAATACCGGAAATATATTGAAAAGGATGCAGCACTCGAACGACGTTTTCAGCCAATTCAAGTGAATGAGCCGACCGCTGAAGAGTCCGTCCAAATTTTAAAAGGGCTGCGTGATCGTTATGAAGCCCATCACCGTGTGTCGATCACGGATGAAGCGATCGATGCGGCGGTTAAGTTATCCGATCGTTATATCTCAGACCGATTCCTGCCGGATAAAGCGATTGATTTAATTGATGAAGCAGGTTCCAAGGTCCGTCTGCGTTCCTATACGACTCCTCCGAATTTGAAAGAGCTTGAATCCAGGCTAGAGGAGATCCGCAAAGAGAAGGATGCAGCCGTTCAGAGCCAGGAATTTGAGAAGGCCGCTTCATTGCGTGATACTGAACAGAAGCTGCGTGAAGAGTTGGAAGAAACAAAGAACACATGGAAAGAAAAGCAGGGCCAGGAAAATACGGAAGTGACAGTGGAAGATATTGCGACAGTCGTTTCCAACTGGACTGGAGTGCCTGTTTCGAAACTTGCCCAGACAGAAACAGACCGCCTGTTGAAACTGGAAGAGATCCTTCATTCACGTGTAATCGGTCAGTCTGAAGCGGTAGTGGCTGTTTCCAAGGCAGTACGACGCGCCCGTGCAGGACTGAAAGATCCGAAACGACCGATCGGTTCTTTCATTTTCTTAGGGCCGACTGGAGTAGGTAAGACAGAACTTGCCCGTGCATTAGCTGAATCGATGTTCGGTGATGAGGAAGCGATGATCCGGATTGATATGTCCGAGTACATGGAAAAGCACTCCACTTCACGGCTGGTCGGGTCGCCTCCGGGATATGTAGGCTATGATGAAGGCGGACAACTGACTGAAAAAGTTCGACGCAAGCCTTACTCTGTCATCCTGCTCGACGAAATCGAAAAAGCTCACCCTGACGTATTCAACATCCTCCTTCAGGTGCTGGAAGATGGACGATTGACAGATTCGAAAGGGAGAACGGTAGACTTTAGGAATACTGTGCTTATCATGACATCGAATGTTGGAGCACAATCCCTTAAGAGCAATAAATACGTTGGATTCAACATCCAGGATGGAAAACAGGATTATAAGGATATGAAAGGAAAGGTAATGGAAGAGCTTAAGAGGGCCTTCCGTCCAGAGTTCCTTAACCGTATTGATGAAATCATTGTGTTCCACTCCCTGGAAAAAGAACATTTGAAAGAGATTGTCACGCTAATGTCTGATCAGCTGACAAAACGCCTGAAGGAGCAGGATATCCATATCGAGCTTTCCCTTGCTGCAAAAGAGAAGATCGCAGATGAAGGGTTCGATCCTGAATACGGTGCCCGCCCTCTTCGCCGTGCGATTCAAAAGCATGTTGAAGATAAGCTGTCGGAAGAGTTATTGAGAGGGAAAGTCTTAACTGGTCAGAACATCGTGATCGACGTCGAGGACAATGAATTTTTGGTGAAGGTAAAAGAAGAAGCTAATTCTCCAACCTAAAATCACCAAATGAAAAGAGGTACACGTATAAGCATGGCGTGTACCTCTTTTTTAATACTCTAATGGGAAATTTTAATACATAGACACGAAGGGTTTTTTATTGAAAGCATTACACAAAATCGTTACAATCATTCCAATAAGGATTGGTATGATTCTATTTTAGAGAAAATCGATTAAAAGAGGAGAAGAACCGATTTGGCAAAGAAAAAGACGAAATTTGTATGTTCCTCGTGTGGATACGAGTCAGCTAAATGGATGGGGAAATGTCCGGGATGCGGTGAATGGAATACAATGGTGGAAGAGATTGCGATGACCGGTAAACAGCCCCGTGCTGCGTTTATGCACAGTGAGAAGAACGGTCCATCGAAGGCGGAAAAACTCTCATCCATTGAAACGAGGCAGGAACCGCGGGTTCTAACCGAGTCCAGGGAATTGAACCGTGTCCTTGGCGGCGGGGTTGTACCCGGCTCGCTGGTTTTAATAGGTGGAGATCCGGGTATAGGAAAATCTACTTTACTGTTGCAGGTTTCCTCACAGCTTGCCCAGCAAAGCCAGAAGGTTTTATATATTTCAGGGGAAGAATCGATAAAGCAGACCAAATTACGGGCAGATCGTTTAAATATCAAAGGCGACGACTTATATATCTATGCGGAGACCAATCTGGAGTCCATTCATCAAACGATTGAGCATTTGTCTCCTGACTTTGTAATCATTGACTCTATACAGACCATTTATCATCCTGAAGTCACGTCTGCTCCGGGAAGTGTTTCGCAGGTACGGGAGTGTACGGCAGAGTTAATGAGAATCGGAAAGACGAAAGGCATTGCCATCTTTATTGTAGGGCATGTTACTAAGGAAGGTTCGATTGCAGGACCAAGACTGCTCGAACATATGGTCGATACCGTTTTATATTTTGAAGGTGAGCGACATCATTCATATAGAATTTTACGTGCGGTGAAGAACCGGTTTGGATCGACGAATGAAATGGGGATCTTTGAAATGAAGGAGCTTGGTCTGGAAGAGGTAGCCAATCCTTCGGAGATTTTTCTCGAGGAGCGCTCTGAAGGAGCAACGGGATCCACTGTTGTAGCCTCGATGGAAGGGACGAGACCGGTGCTTGTGGAGATACAGGCTCTTGTCACACCGACAAGTTTCAATAATCCTCGCCGTATGGCAACCGGAATTGATCATAGCCGCGTTTCGCTGATCATGGCTGTATTGGAGAAGCGTGTTGGAATGCTTTTGCAGCAGCAGGATGCCTACCTGAAAGTGGCAGGGGGAGTAAAGCTTGATGAACCGGCGATTGATTTGGCGGTTGCGACGAGCATAGCTTCCAGTTTCCGTGATAAGGCTTCTAATCCTCATGACTGTATAATCGGCGAAGTGGGGCTGACGGGTGAAATCAGAAGAGTGTCGAGAATCGAACAACGGGTTCAGGAAGCTGCAAAATTAGGCTTCAAGCGCGTGATCGTCCCTCAAAACAACTTGAGCGGATGGCATCCGCCTTCTGATATAAATGTAGTTGGAGTGTCAACGATAAACGAAGCGCTTGCTCTTATTTTAGGAGGATAAGGTATGGAAGAGAGAAAAACAGACAAATCGATATCGGATATTTTACAATTTGTCGCTCCGGGTGCCCCGATCAGGGAAGGTATTGATAATGTATTGAGGGCGAAAACGGGAGGACTGATCGTTGTCGGCTTCAACGAGAAAGTAAGGTCCTTGGTAGATGGCGGTTTTCACATCAATTGCTCCTTCTCCCCGAGCTACCTCTATGAGCTGGCTAAGATGGACGGGGCCATCATTTTGAATGAAGCAGGCACAAAAATACTTTATGCAAATGCGCAGCTGGCTCCGGATGTTTATGTTCCTTCTACCGAAACCGGGATGAGGCACCGTACGGCGGAAAGGGTGGCAAGGCAGACGAATGCCCTTGTTATCGCGATTTCGCAAAGACGAAATGTCATCACTCTTTATCAGGGGAAATTCCGCTATGCGCTTAAAGACATTTCGGTCATTTTAACAAAGGCGAATCAAGCCATTCAGACCTTGGAGAAGTACAAGGTCGTCCTTGATCAGAGCATATCCAATCTGTCGGTCCTGGAATTCGAGGAACTTGTTACACACAGCGACCTCCTACAGGTTCTGCACCGATTTGAAATGGTCCTCCGTATTAAGAATGAACTATTGACGTACCTGAGTGAGCTGGGAACGGAAGGAAGGCTCATCCGCCTGCAGATGAATGAATTGCTGACTGATATTGAAGAGGAAGCGATGCTGATAGTCCGTGATTATGCGAGCGAGCGGGATACGAAGCCGTTTGAAGTATTATTTAAATTCCAGGAGCTTGTCCATTCCGAAGTGCTTGATGATCACGTTCTGTTAAAAATGTTTGGATACCAAGGCTATGTGCACCCCGATGATGCCATCTTTCCGCGTGGATACCGGGTGTTGAACAAAATTCCGCGTCTTCCGGTCGTCATCATTGAAAACTTGATCACCGAATTTGAAACATTGCCAAAGGTGTGCAGTGCATCTGTTGATGAATTGGATGAAGTAGAGGGAATCGGTGAAGTGAGAGCGAGAAAAATCAAAGAAGGCCTGAAGCTCATTAAAGAACAGACATTTGCAGACCGGCAATTATAGAGACTAGTCAAAAAGCCCCTATTATGATACAATGGAATTTTTCTTCAAAAAATTGACAGTTTCATATGGACGTGTTAGCCTTTTTAAAAGGCCATGTGTAAAATTGGGTTTTTTATATCAAAAATAGTTCGGTCCGAGTTAAATTCATGAAGTTTTCCAATTTCAGACGTTTTAAAAATAGTAAATTGATTATAATGAGAAGGAGGAGGTGAGGGAATGTTAAAGAATATCGTGAAAGCGTGCTTCCTTATCGTAGGCGGTACACTTGGAATCTTTCTGCTTCCCGAATTATTAACCGTTTTAAATTTATCTGACATTCTCTTAATAAACAACCCTTATATGACTGCCATATTTGGTGCCATTATCTTTTATATTCTTACGTTTTGGGCAGTCGAATACGTCGTCAATTTCGTTAAGTGGTTTGAGGATAGTCTTGTAAAGGCACCTGTCACAGATTTATTATTCGGCAGTTTAGGTTTGATTATTGGTCTTTTTGTAGCATATTTATTTGGTATTCCTTTCAATCAGATGGAAATTCCGATCGTGAATACGGTTGTTCCCATTCTTCTGACATTGCTGCTTGGTTATTTAGGGTTCCAGGTAGGCTTTAAGAAGAGAGATGAACTGATGAACCTCTTTCCAAGTGCAGGAAAAGGAAAGAAAAAAGGTGCAGAGGATGATCCGGAAGATAACGGAGTGAAAACTCTCAAGATCCTGGATACGAGTGTGATCATCGACGGACGCATCGCTGATATTTGTCAAACTGGATTCCTTGAAGGGATTGTGGTCATTCCGCAATTCGTCCTGGAGGAACTTCAGCATATTGCCGATTCGTCAGACGTATTGAAACGGAATCGCGGAAGAAGAGGTCTTGATATTCTAAATCGGATCCAAAAAGAGCTGCCTGTAGAGGTGCAGATTTATGAAGGCGACTTTGAGGAAATTCAGGAAGTAGATTCTAAGCTTGTGAAACTGGCAAAGATTACGAATGGAATTGTGGTAACGAATGATTTTAACCTGAATAAAGTATGTGACCTTCAAAGTGTACAAGTATTAAATATCAACGACTTGGCAAACGCAGTCAAGCCGGTTGTTCTTCCGGGAGAAGAATTGAAGGTGCAAGTGATCAAAGACGGGAAAGAGCATAATCAGGGTATTGCATACTTGGACGACGGAACGATGATCGTCGTCGAAGAAGGCCGCAACTACATTGGCAAATACATCGATGTCCTTGTAACCAGCGTACTGCAAACCTCTGCAGGACGAATGATCTTCGCCAAACCCAAGCAATTGGAAAAAGCACTATAAATAGAAAAGCGGAGGCGGCTCGCCCAGCCCCGACAAGCATAAGATGAATGGTCCGGGAAGGCGTACTTTGCCTTCATGGATCATTTAGCTTATGACCTCGAGGGGCTAGCCGCCGGAGCTGGACAGATAGAAGAGCGGAGGCGGCTCGCCCAGCCCACTATAACCAAGTCAGTCTGAAAGGTAACATTCTTTTAGGCTGGCTTACTTTATGATGTGTTATAAAAATTGATATTGAAAAAATTGAATCAAAGATTCTGAAAAAGAATTTAGTCTTTGTAATAGGCATTTCCCGCTGTTGATTGGAGTACAAGACGAAGACTCCTGCGAGAGAAGTGGCCAAAGCGAGACCCCGGAGGCAAAAAGCCGAGGAGCTCACGGGTCAGCCGCGGAAAGCGAAGTCTTGCACGGAAATCAACAGCGGAGTTTAGATATGTTTTACTTATAACCAAACGATGGAAATTTTAGCTCTTTGAAAATAAGCCAACAAATCATCAACAAACAACTTTGCTCTGGCTCCTTTGATACTGTAAGCTATAATAAGAATTGAGAAAACGGAGTTAAAGGAGTTAAGGTATGGAGTATCAAGTTGTCATCCCTGCTGCCGGACAAGGAAAGAGGATGAAAGCGGGTAAAAATAAATTGCTGCTTGAATTGAATAGCTGCCCGGTCATCATTCATACACTGCGGGTGTTTGATCATGACCCTGACTGCAAAGGCATCTATCTGGCCATCCATCCCGGTGACCGTGAAGCGCTGCAAAATTTGATCACGCGCTTCAACATCAAAAAAGTCATCAAACTGGTCGAAGGCGGAGATGAAAGACAGCACTCAGTATATAATGCATTGCTTGAGGTTTCCCACGAGATCGTTCTTGTTCATGACGGGGCAAGACCATTCATAAAATCAACGACGATCCATCATCTTGTAGAAGAGGCAAAATCCTCGGGAGCCGCGATTGCCGCTGTCCCGGTGAAAGATACCATCAAGAAAGTAATCGAAGGAGCGGTCGAAGAAACGATTGAACGCTCAAGCTTGTGGATGGTACAGACTCCACAGGCTTTTCGTGTTTCATTATTGAAGCGGGCGCATTCGGAAGCGGCTGAAGGAGGATTCCTGGGTACGGATGATGCTTCCCTTGTGGAGAGGCTGAACATCGGCGTTTCAGTCGTTGAGAGTGATTACGATAATATTAAACTGACGACACCTGAAGATTTGTACTTTGCAGAAGCAATTGTAAAGAAACAAGAGGAAATGAGTGGAGGGAACAAACATGTTTAGAATCGGACAAGGTTTTGATGTACATCAATTAACAGAAGGCAGACCCCTGATCATGGGAGGCATGACCATTCCGTATGAAAAAGGATTACTGGGTCACTCTGATGCAGACGTATTGCTCCACGCAGTGGCGGATGGCTGCCTGGGTGCGATTGCAGCAGGTGATATCGGCAAGCACTTCCCTGACACCGACCCGGAATTCAAAGACGCAGATTCGGCCAAGCTGCTTCAACATGTATGGCTGCTGGTGAAAGAACAAGGATACGAACTTGGGAATATCGACTGTACCATCATCGCCCAACAGCCGAAAATGCGCCCATACATCGATGAAATGAGAGTAAGAATCGCGGGGCTGCTAGAAGCCGACATCACCCAAGTCAACGTCAAGGCAACCACTTCAGAGAAACTTGGTTTTACAGGACGAGGAGAAGGAATCGCCGCCCAGACAACGGTATTGATCAAAAAGAAATAACCATTGGAATTCGCTTTATTCCCTGTCACAACGGTGTTAAAATAGGTCAGAGGATTGAAAGTACGTAACCATGAAGGAGGAAACAATCATGACAAATGAAGTTCGTGTACGTTATGCCCCAAGTCCAACGGGACATTTACATATCGGCAACGCAAGAACAGCCCTGTTCAACTATCTATATGCCCGCAGTGTAAACGGCAAATTCATCATCCGCATTGAAGATACAGATAAGAAGAGAAACATAGAAGGCGGAGAAGAAAGTCAGCTGAAATATCTTCAATGGCTTGGCATCGATTGGGATGAAAGTGTGGATAAGCCGGGTGAATACGGCCCGTATCGTCAATCTGAACGGAATCATATCTATGAACAGTACCTGAACGAGCTTTTAGAAAGCGAAAAGGCTTATAAATGTTATTGCACGGAAGAAGAGCTGGAAGCTGAACGTGAAGCTCAAACAGCTGCAGGTCAGATGCCCCGTTATTCAGGCAAATGCCGCAATCTGACGAAAGAAGACCAGGACCGTCTGGCTGCAGAAGGCCGCCAGCCAAGCATTCGTTTCAGAGTGCCTGCAGGCAAAGTGTATTCTTTCAACGACATCGTGAAAGAGGATGTTTCCTTCGAATCGGATGGTATCGGTGACTTTGTTATTGCAAAGAAAGATGGAACGCCAACGTATAATTTTGCGGTAGCAGTGGATGATTACTTAATGAAGATTTCCCACGTGCTGCGCGGTGAAGACCATATCTCGAATACGCCTAAGCAGTTGATGATCTTTGAAGCACTTGGATGGGAAGCCCCTGTATTCGGCCATATGACGCTGATCGTGAATGAAAGCCGTAAAAAGCTGAGTAAGCGGGATGAAAGCATCATCCAATTCATCGAGCAATACGAAGCTCTTGGTTACCTTCCGGAAGCACTTTTCAATTTTATTGCCTTACTCGGATGGTCTCCGAAGGGGGAAGAAGAACTGTTCTCAAAAGACCAGTTCATCGAAATCTTTGATCCCGAACGCCTATCCACTTCTTCTGCCCTTTTTGATAACCAGAAGCTGACATGGATGAACAATCAATATATGAAGAACCTTGAACTCGACCAAGTTGTTGAGCTTTCACTTCCGCACCTGATCAAGGCAGGCAAGCTGGAAGAACCAATGACAGATGAGAAGCGTGAGTGGGCTAAAGGCGTCATTTCGCTTTATCAGGAGCAAATGAGCTTTGGTGCAGAAATCGTAGAACTGTCAGAAATGTTCTTCAATACAGGTATTGAATACGATGAGGATGCTAAAGCCGTATTGGAGGAAGAACAAGTTCCTGAAGTGCTGCAGGCGTTCCTGGAAGAAATCGATGCACTTGAAAACTGCGAAGCGGCTGAAATCAAAAAATCGATCAAGGCTGTCCAAAAATCGACTGGCCATAAAGGGAAAAAGCTGTTCATGCCGATCCGTGCGGCCGTTACGGGACAGACTCACGGTCCTGAACTGCCGAATGCGATTGAGCTTTTAGGGAAAGATAATGTAAAGCATCGTCTTCAAAGTCTTTTAGGTTAACATTTATGAATAAATGTAATATAGTAAGAGTACCAATTAATTAATTATACTAATCGCGTTGATGAGGAGAAGTAAGAAAAGGACGCTTTTTAGAGAGAACCATCACCGGCTGAAAGTGGTTCAGGCCTCTCTTTTTCTGAAATGCACCTCAGAGCCCGTTACTGAAATAAGTAGGTAATGGCGGTTTCCCTGCCGTTAACAGGATGAGGTGGAGGAGAGTGACTCTTCTCAATCAGAGTGGAACCGCGCTGCCTATGCGTCTCTGTCATGATGACAGAGACGTTTTTTTATTTCCTTATAAAGCTTTCAAGATAGGAGGGGAGACGATGTTTAAGACATTTAAAGAAGATATAGATGTTGTGTTCGATCAGGACCCGGCTGCGAGGAGTTACATTGAAGTGGTTCTGACGTATTCCGGACTCCATGCCATCTGGTCCCATCGGATTGCCCATGCATTTTTCAAGCGGAAGTTCTTTTTCCTCGCACGTGTGATTTCTCAGATCAGCCGATTCTTTACAGGCATCGAGATTCATCCCGGGGCAAAGATCGGCCGCAGATTCTTCATCGACCACGGCATGGGTGTGGTGATTGGGGAAACATGTGAAATAGGGAACAACGTGACGATTTTCCAAGGGGTCACACTTGGGGGGACCGGTAAGGAAAAAGGAAAGCGTCATCCCACGATTCACGATAATGCCCTGATTGCAACAGGAGCAAAAGTATTAGGTTCGATTGTAATTGGAGAAAATTCTAAAGTGGGAGCGGGTTCTGTCGTGCTGAAAGATGTACCGCCCGATTCCACTGTGGTCGGTATCCCGGGCAGAATCGTAATCAGGGACGGGGTAAAGGTACAGAAAGATCTGAATCACAGCAACCTGCCTGATCCTGTATACGACCGGATGAAACAGATGCAGGAAGAAATCGATGAACTAAAAACAGTAGTGAAGGAATATGAGGGAAGGAGTCGATCAATGTGACGATTCGTTTATACAATACGTTGACGAGAAAGAAAGAGGAATTTCAGCCGCTGGAAGAGGGTAAAGTGAAAATGTATGTGTGCGGCCCGACAGTTTACAACTATATTCATATCGGGAATGCCAGGCCAGCCATTGTATTCGATACAGTCAGACGCTATCTGGAATACAGGGGGTTTGACGTTCAATTTGTATCCAACTTCACAGATGTGGATGACAAATTGATCAAAGCGGCGAATGAATTGGGCGAGGAAGTCCCGGCCATAGCCGAGCGTTTTATACAAGCATATTTTGAAGACACTGGTGCGCTCGGGTGCAAAAAAGCGGATATTCATCCGACCGTTACTGAAAATATTGATACGATTATCGACTTCATTTCTGCCCTCGTTGAAAAAGGCTATGCTTATGAATCGCAGGGTGATGTGTATTACCGTACGAGAAAATTTGAAGGATACGGCAAACTGTCTCATCAGCCAATCGATGAACTAAAGGCGGGTGCGCGTATCGATGTAGGCGATAAGAAAGAGGATGCTCTTGATTTCGTACTATGGAAAGCGGCCAAGGAAAGCGAAATTTCATGGGATAGCCCATGGGGAAGCGGCCGCCCCGGATGGCACATCGAATGCTCTGCGATGGCCAAGCGTTATCTTGGTGACAGCATCGATATCCATGCAGGCGGACAGGATCTCACTTTCCCTCATCACGAAAATGAAATCGCACAGACAGAAGCACTGACGGGCAAGCAATTCGCCAAATATTGGATGCATAATGGTTACATCAATATCGATAATGAGAAGATGTCAAAGTCACTCGGTAATTTCGTATTGGTCCATGACATAATCAAAGAACAGGATCCGCAGGTTCTGAGGTTCTTCATGCTGTCCGTTCACTACAGGCATCCAATCAACTACAATCTTGAAGTCCTGCAAAATGCCGAAACGGCCCTTGACCGCATCAAGACTGCATATGAAAACCTTAAACACCGCAAGGATTCAAGTACGGATCTCACGGATCACAACCAGGAATGGCTGGATAAGGTTGCAGGGTTAAAAGATCAGTTCATTTCCGAAATGGATGATGACTTCAATACAGCGAATGGTATTTCAGTCCTGTTTGAACTTTCCAAGCAAGCCAACTACTATCTGATGGAGAAGAATACCGCAGTGGAGGTCATTGATTCTTTCACTCATCAATTTGAGAATTTCTTTGATGTACTGGGTCTCAGCCTGCAAGCGGAAGCGGAGCTGCTGGACGAAGAAGTCGAAGAGTTGATTGAAAAACGCATCCAGGCCCGAAAGGACAGAAACTTCCAGTTGGCGGATGAAATCCGTGATACATTGAAAGAAATGAAGATCATTTTAGAAGACACACCACAGGGTACCCGCTGGAAAAGAGGATCCTGATGATATACGAAACAAATGAACAAATCGATGCCAAACAAATAAATGCACTTGCCCTTGCGTATATGGGGGATGCCGTCTATGAAACATATGTACGGCAGTTCCTGTTGACAAAGGGGAAAATCAAGCCGAACCAGCTTCACAGAGCGGCAACCAACTATGTATCAGCGAAAGCGCAGGCAGCAATCTTGAAGAAGCTTTTTGAAGAAGACCGCTTGACCGATGAAGAGGTCAGTATCGTCAAGCGCGGGCGCAATGCCAAATCAGGGAGTGTACCTAAGAATACAGATGTGCAGACATATAATCACAGCACGGCTTTTGAAGCACTGATCGGCTATCTATTTTTACTTAACCGGACTGAACGGCTGGAAGAGCTGATCAAGATCATTTTCGAACTGAAAGGAAAGGAGGAATAAGACATGAGCAAGGATTTTATCGGTGGAAGAAACCCCGTCATTGAAGCGTTGAAGTCGGGGAGGGAAATTAATAAGATATGGATTGCGGAAGGTTCCCAGAAGGGATCGATTCAGCAGATTCTCGGTCTTGCCAAAGAATCGAAGGTAATGGTTCAATACGTTCCGAAAAAGAAAATAGAACAGATGGTAGCAGAGAATCATCAGGGTGTCGTTGCTTCGGTGGCTGCTTATACATATGCGGAAATCGATGATATTTTTGATAAGGCGGCACAGAAAGGGGAAGATCCGTTCGTTCTTATTCTGGACGAGCTTGAAGACCCTCATAATCTTGGATCCATCATGAGAACAGCTGATGCAACAGGTGCTCACGGGATCATCATTCCAAAACGCCGGGCGGTTGGATTGACGTCCACAGTAGCCAAAGCTTCCACGGGAGCAATCGAACATATTCCTGTTGCCCGCGTCACAAATCTCTCGAGAGCGGTGGACGAGCTGAAGGAACGCGGTGTGTGGGTCGCAGGCACGGATGCATCGGGCAGGCAGGATTACCGTCAGCTTGACGGAACATTGCCAATCGGGCTCATTATCGGAAGTGAAGGAAAAGGGATGAGCCGGATTCTTCGCGAGAAGTGTGATTTCCTGGTTCAACTTCCGATGGCGGGCCATGTCACATCCTTGAATGCCTCGGTGGCAGCCAGTGTGTTGATGTATGAGGTTTATCGGAATCGCCGCCCATTGGGGGAGTAGTGCGGAATGGATATTCTCCTTGTGGATGGCTACAACATTATCGGTGCCTGGCCGGAACTGAATGAGTTAAAGAAAAAGGACCTGGCGGCAGCCAGAGATCGGCTGGTCGAGCAGATGGCCGAATATCAAGGATACACAGGTTACCGGGTCATCGTGGTCTTCGATGCGTACTATGTCCAGGGAATCGCGCGTAAATACAATAATTACAAGGTGGAAGTATTATTTACAAAGGAAAATGAAACGGCGGATGAACGGATCGAGAAGCTGGCTATCGAGCTCGGTAATATTAAAACCCAAATCCATGTGGCAACATCCGATTTCACCGAACAATGGGCAATCTTCGGTCAGGGTGCCCTCCGTAAATCAGCGAGGGAACTTCTGACAGAAATAAATGTCATCGAAAAAAAGATTGAAAGAAAAGTCCGTAAATCCACTGACACAAAGCCATCTTCAAAGATTCATCTTTCCGAAGAAATTACTGAAATTTTCGAAAAATGGCGCCGGGGAGACCGATGACCGGTTGACGATTGAATTTTCTGTAATGTATAATATTTCTATCTATTGTTTTGCGCGGGGGGATGTGTGTGAGCAATAACACCATGAAGAATACATTTACCAGTCAATTTGAAGGTATGGGTGATGAAGGGATAATAGAAGCCGTTCATCAGGGTAACAGTGAAGCGCTCGATTTTCTGATTAAGAAATACCGCAATTTCGTGAGGGCTAAAGCCCGTTCGTATTTTTTGATCGGTGCAGACAAAGAGGATATCGTACAGGAAGGGATGATCGGTCTTTATAAAGCCATCCGTGATTACAAAGAGGACAAGCTTACTTCATTTAAAGCATTTGCGGAGCTTTGCATCACCAGACAGATCATAACGGCGATCAAGACAGCCACAAGACAGAAGCATATACCGCTCAATTCATATGTTTCATTGGACAAGCCCATTTATGATGATGAATCCGACAGGACTTTGCTGGATGTTATTTCAGGTACGAAGGTTATGGATCCGGAAGAGCTCATTATCAATCGTGAAGAATTCGATAACATGGAAGATAAAATGGCCCAGCTGCTCAGCGACCTTGAGAGGAAAGTCCTGGCACTTTATTTGGATGGACAATCCTATCAGGAAATTTCGGAAGAATTGAACCGTCATGTCAAATCAATTGATAACGCTTTACAGCGGGTAAAGCGTAAGCTCGAGAGATATCTTGAGGTACGGGAAATAACCATGTAAATGTGTTATTGACACAAATTGGTGCCCGTGTTATTTTTGATAGGACTTACTATGTATATGTTAAGGTGAATGATTATGGCTGCTAAACTAGTACTGGCCTGTTCGGTGTGCGGTTCAAGAAATTACAGTGTCCCAAGTAACCGCAATCAATCGGTGAGGCTGGAAATAAAGAAGTTTTGTAATACATGCAATGCTCACACCCTACACAAAGAAACAAAATAGTTGAGTGAGAAGTCTTGCGTATTGATACAAGTTGGAGGTTACAAAAGGATGGTTAATTTCTTTCGCAATGTTGCATCAGAGATGAGAAAGGTCAGCTGGCCAAAACGTAAAGAATTAACACGCTACACAATCACTGTTATCACGACAGTCATTTTCGTTGCTGTTTTCTTTGCTGTTATCGATTTAGGGATTTCCGAATTGATGCGTTTAATTATCGGTCAATAAGAGAAAGATAGAATTAGTTGTATATAACATGTCAAAGCATGGTATAATGAACAATAATAGAGTACATGACCTTTAAGCCCGTTCACTTTTACGGGTTTTTTCATTTGTAGAAAAAAGTCAAACAGTATTCTTTAAATAGCGAGGAGGGACGGACGCTAAGTCCTATCAAATGGAGAAGAATTGGTATGTAGTTCATACTTATTCAGGCTATGAGAACAAGGTTAAAGCCAATCTTGAAAAACGTGTTGAATCAATGGGGATGCAAGATAAGATCTTCCGCGTGCTCGTACCTGAAGAAGAAGAGACAGATATTAAGAACGGTAAGAAAAAAGTAGTGAAGAAGAAAGTATTTCCGGGTTACGTCATCGTGGAAATTGTCATGACGGATGATTCCTGGTATGTTGTCCGTAATACTCCGGGAGTGACAGGCTTCGTCGGTTCGACGGGTTCGGGATCAAAGCCTACACCTCTGCTTCCGGAAGAAGTGACGTATCTTCTGAAACAAATGGGCATGACCGAGAAGAAGGTCGAAATTGATTTCGAATTGGGCGAGACGGTAAAGGTGAACGAAGGTCCGTTTGCTAACTTCACAGGCTCGATTGAAGAAATCGATTCTGCCAAATCCAAAGTCAAAGTTCATGTCAATATGTTCGGCAGAGATACCCCGGTAGAACTTGATTTCTCTCAAATTGATAAATTATAATGGAAAAGAACTTGAAATCACTCTGAAAAAGTGATAATATTTCATAAGTCAGTGCGTCTCGACAAGAGATACTGAAACTAATAAACGTTCTTTATGTTGATAAAGACATTTTTTACATTTGAGTGGGAGGGTGAAAAGCCCAATAACCACATCACGGACTTAAGGAGGTGTGTCTCGTGGCTAAAAAAGTTATCAAAATGGTTAAATTGCAGATTCCTGCGGGGAAAGCTAATCCAGCTCCACCGGTTGGTCCTGCATTAGGTCAAGCAGGTGTTAACATCATGGGATTCTGTAAGGAATTCAATGCTCGTACAGCAGATCAAGCTGGCTTAATCATTCCTGTTGAAATTACGGTATTTGAAGACCGTTCATTTACATTCATCACAAAAACTCCACCTGCAGCTGTTCTACTTAAGAAAGCGGCTGGTATCGAGTCTGGTTCAGGCGAACCGAACAGCAAGAAAGTGGCAACACTTAAACGCGATAAAGTACGTGAAATTGCTGAAACAAAAATGCCTGACTTAAATGCAGCTAGCGTTGAATCAGCTATGCGCATGGTAGAAGGAACTGCGCGCAGCATGGGTATCGTCATCGAAGACTAATCCAGCTTCGCTTATTTGAATGTTCCTGTTGAACGAGGTTGCGATGATGAAATGTACTGTTTCACTCTCGCAACCTTATTTCGTGGGAGGTTATTCCGCTAAAACCACATCAAGGAGGAAATTATAAAATGGCTAAAAAAGGTAAAAAGTTTCTTGAAGCTCAAAAGCTTGTAGATCGTACTGCAGCTTACTCAGTCGAAGAAGCAATCGAATTAGTAAAGAAAACAAACATCGCTAAGTTTGACGCAACTGTAGAAGTAGCGTTCCGCTTAGGTGTAGATACTCGTAAGAATGACCAGCAGATCCGCGGCGCGGTAGTACTTCCGCACGGTACTGGTAAAACTCAAAAAGTTCTTGTATTCGCTAAAGGCGATAAAGCGAAAGAAGCAGAAGCTGCTGGCGCTGACTTCGTTGGTGATGCAGACATGATCACTAAAATCCAACAAGGCTGGTTCGAGTTTGACGTAATCGTTGCAACTCCGGACATGATGGGTGAAGTTGGTAAGCTTGGCCGTGTATTAGGACCTAAAGGTTTAATGCCAAACCCTAAAACTGGAACAGTGACTTTCGATGTCGAAAAAGCTGTTAACGAAATTAAAGCAGGTAAAGTTGAATACCGTGCTGACAAAGCTGGTAACGTACACGTTCCTGTTGGAAAGATCTCTTTCGACAGCGAAAAATTAGTTGAGAACTTCACGACTATGTATGAAACGATGCTTAAAGCTAAACCTTCTGCTGCTAAAGGAACGTACATGAAGAACGTTGCTGTTACTTCAACGATGGGTCCTGGTGTTAAAGTTGATCCTTCAACTTTTGCAGTTAAGGCATAATTTGGTATTGACTTACTAAGAACTAATCACTATAATTAGTTCTGTTGTTAAAAAACGAATACATTTGTACCGTAGACAGCAGGTGCTCGTCCAGAGCTTAATTTCCTGCCGAGGTAATTGCGATAAAAAATACGCGTAGAGCGTGTTAGCGATGCCCTTATGTCTACCTTGATATAAGGGCATTTTTTATTGGATGACGGTATAAATGTTCATCAGTCAATCTACAGGAGGTGTAATGATGAGCAGCATTCTAGAACAAAAGCAACACATCGTCGGAGAAATCTCTGACAAGCTAAAGAACAGTGTATCTACAATCATTGTAGACTACCGTGGTCTTGACGTTTCTGAAGTAACCGAGCTTCGTAAACAACTTCGTGAAGCTGGCATCGACTTCAAAGTGTACAAAAACACAATGACTCGTCGTGCTGCAGCAGAAGCTGGTCTTGAAGGGTTAAACGAATTCTTAACTGGTCCAAACGCAATCGCGTTCAGTTCAGAAGAAGTCGTAGCTCCTGCCAAGATCCTTAATAACTTCGCTAAAGATCACGAAGCACTTGAAATCAAAGCCGGTGTTATCGAAGGAACAATCACATCTGTTGAAGATGTTAAAGCTATCGCTGAACTTCCAAGCCGCGAAGGACTTCTTTCTATGCTACTCAGCGTGCTTCAAGCTCCAATGCGCAACTTCGCATTGGCTACAAAAGCCGTTGCAGACCAAAAAGAAGAACAAGGCGCGTAAGTTAAACAGAGTCGCTTGAATAATAATTATGAACCAACATACTAAGGAGGAAATTTAAAATGAGTAAAGAGCAAATCATTGACGCGATTAAAGAAATGTCAGTTCTTGAATTAAACGATCTAGTAAAAGCAATCGAAGAAGAATTCGGAGTAACTGCTGCAGCACCTGTAGCTGTTGCTGGTGGCGGAGCAGAAGCTGCTGCTGAAAAAACTGAATTCGACGTTATCCTTGAGAGCGCTGGTTCTCAAAAGATCAAAGTTATCAAAGTTGTTCGTGAAATCACAGGTCTTGGACTTAAAGAAGCGAAAGAACTTGTTGACAACACTCCAAAAGCTCTTAAAGAAGGCATTTCTAAAGAAGATGCTGAAGAGCTTAAAGCTAAACTTGAAGAAGTTGGCGCTGGCGTAGAAGTTAAGTAATAATCGCATAGAAGAAAAGCTCGCTTTATAAGCGGGCTTTTTTCTTCTTTTGGTTAATCACTTTAATGCATTCCTGAATATAAGGACATGAAATGATGGAGGTGTAATAATGACCAATCACTACTATTCCAATAAACCAGAGGCAGAGAGTAATCCTCAAACGATTCAATTTGAACTGCGTGGACATTCCATCCGCTTCAAAACGGATCAGGGAGTATTTTCGAAGAGGGAAGTGGACTTCGGTTCCAGAACACTTATCGAAACATTCGAGCTGCCTGAAACAGAAGGTGCTTTGCTGGATGTCGGATGCGGCTACGGGCCGATCGGCTTAGCTTTGGCGAAAGAGTTCGGAGACCGTGTGGTTCATATGGTCGATGTAAACGAAAGAGCTCTCTCTTTGGCGATTGAAAACGCGAACACGAATGGTGTGCAAAATGTCAGCATCTATCAAAGTGACCGTTATGAAAATGTGGAAGAGACAGGCTTTGCAGCAATCCTTACAAACCCTCCGATCAGGGCAGGGAAAGAAACAGTTCATTCGATTCTGTCCGAGAGTTGCGGCTTCCTGGCGGAAAAAGGTGAATTATGGGTCGTTATTCAGAAGAAGCAAGGCGCTCCATCTGCCATGGACAAAATGGAAGAACTGTTTTCAAATGTAGAGGTTGTCGCAAAAAAGAAAGGCTATTACATTTTGAAATCGGTAAAATAAATCCGTTGACGTAGCTTTAGCGCTATGATAACATTATAAAATGCAAAAATATTATTTTCCGGTATTGTGTCCATATGTATACATAATGGATAAATTGGAAAAGATTATAAAATAATAGTTCGTCATATGAAAATGAGGTTTTATCATTAAAACCCTTTTTCTTTTTGTCTTGTGTAGAGTGCATATCTACTATAGACATATAGACACAACCAAAACGCTTGATTTGAGGGGTGAATCAGTTGACAGGTCAACTAGTTCAGTATGGACGACACCGCCAACGCAGAAGTTTTGCGCGTATCAGTGAAGTTTTAGAATTGCCGAATCTAATCGAAATTCAAACTTCCTCGTATCAATGGTTTCTTGATGAGGGGTTAAGAGAAATGTTCCGTGACATTTCTCCGATTGAGGACTTCACTGGTAATCTCTCTTTAGAATTTATTGATTATAGTCTGGGAGAGCCAAAGTACTCGGTGGAAGAATCAAAGGAAAGAGATGTAACTTACTCTGCGCCGCTTAGGGTGAAAGTCCGTCTTGTGAATAAGGAAACTGGAGAAGTGAAAGATCAAGACGTATTTATGGGTGATTTCCCATTGATGACGGATACAGGTACGTTTGTCATTAATGGAGCTGAGCGTGTAATCGTATCTCAGCTTGTACGTTCACCTAGTGTTTACTTTAGCGGAAAAGTAGATAAGAACGGAAAGAAAGGGTTTACTGCTACCGTTATACCAAACCGCGGAGCTTGGCTTGAGTATGAAACAGATGCAAAAGATGTTGTATATGTGCGAATTGATCGAACTCGCAAACTGCCGGTAACGGTTCTTTTACGTGCCCTTGGGTTTGGCTCTGATCAAGAAATCATCGATTTAGTCGGTGATAATGAGTACATTCGTAACACGCTCGAGAAAGACAACACGGAAGGTATCGACAAAGCATTGCTCGAAATCTATGAGCGTCTGCGTCCAGGAGAACCTCCTACAGTAGAAAATGCTAAAAGTTTACTCGTTTCACGTTTCTTTGATCCAAAGCGTTATGACTTGGCAAACGTTGGACGTTATAAGATGAACAAAAAGCTTCACATTAAGAACCGTTTATTTGGTCAGACTCTAGCGGAAACTCTAGCAGATCCGGAAACGGGTGAGATTCTGGCAGAAAAAGGAACGGTTCTGGACCGTCGTGCTCTTGATAAAGTCATTCCATATTTAGAAGAAGGAATAGGCTTCAAGACATATCAGCAGTCCGGTGGAGTATTGGAAGAGGATGTCCTCCTCCAATCTATTAAAATTTACTCTCCAAACGAAGAGGGAGAACAAGAGATTAATGTAATCAGCAACGCGTATGTAGATGAAGAAGTCAAATACATCACACCTGCCGATATCATTTCTTCTATCTCTTACTTCTTCAACTTACTGCATGGAGTAGGATTCACAGATGATATTGACCATTTAGGTAACCGTCGTTTACGTTCGGTTGGCGAATTGTTACAGAACCAATTCCGTATCGGTCTTTCCCGTATGGAGCGTGTGGTCCGTGAAAGAATGTCCATCCAGGACACAAACACGATCACTCCGCAGCAATTGATCAACATTCGTCCGGTCATTGCTTCAATCAAAGAGTTCTTTGGAAGCTCCCAGTTATCTCAATTCATGGATCAAACGAATCCTTTAGCGGAATTGACGCATAAACGCCGTCTTTCTGCATTGGGGCCTGGTGGTCTGACTCGTGAGCGTGCCGGCTTTGAAGTGCGTGACGTTCACTATTCCCACTATGGACGTATGTGTCCGATTGAAACACCTGAGGGGCCGAACATCGGACTGATCAACTCACTTTCTTCCTTTGCGAAGGTGAATAAATTCGGATTTATCGAAACACCTTATCGTCGTGTCGATCCCGATACAGGCAAAGTAACCGACCGTATCGATTATTTGACAGCCGACGAAGAAGACAACTATGTAGTGGCTCAGGCGAATGCCCGTCTTGGTGATGATGGTTCATTCCTTGATGAAGAAGTAATCGCCCGTTTCCGTGGTGAAAACACGGTAATCAAGCGAGAGCGCCTAGACTACATGGATGTATCACCGAAACAAGTAGTATCAGCCGCGACGGCTTGTATTCCTTTCTTGGAGAACGATGACTCCAACCGTGCTCTGATGGGAGCGAACATGCAGCGTCAGGCAGTACCTCTTATGAATCCAGAGTCTCCGATTGTAGGAACTGGTATGGAACACGTATCAGCGAAAGACTCCGGGGCTGCAGTCATCTGTAAGCATGATGGTATTGTCGAAAAGGTTGAGGCGAAACAAGTCTGGGTTCGCCGTGTGAAAGAAATCGATGGTCAGGAAGTAAAGGGTGACCTCGATAAGTACCGAATGCAAAAATTCATCCGTTCCAATCAGGGAACTTGCTACAACCAGCGTCCGATCGTAAGTGAAGACGACCGTGTCGTAACAGGGGAAATTCTCGCTGATGGTCCTTCCATGGAGAAAGGCGAATTAGCCTTGGGGCGTAATGTCATGGTTGGTTTCATGACTTGGGATGGTTACAACTATGAAGATGCGATCATCATGAGTGAGCGTCTTGTGAAAGACGACGTATATACTTCCATTCATATTGAAGAATATGAGTCTGAGTCCCGTGATACAAAGCTTGGGCCGGAAGAAATCACTCGTGATATCCCGAATGTCGGTGAGGATGCACTGCGCAACCTTGACGAACGCGGGATTATCCGTATCGGTGCAGAAGTGAAAGACGGCGACTTGCTTGTAGGTAAAGTAACGCCTAAAGGTGTAACAGAGTTAACTGCTGAAGAACGTTTATTACATGCGATCTTCGGTGAGAAGGCCCGTGAAGTAAGGGATACATCCCTTCGTGTACCTCACGGCGGCGGAGGAATCATCCTCGATGTGAAGGTCTTCAACCGTGAAGACGGCGACGAATTACCGCCTGGTGTCAATCAGCTGGTCCGAGTCTACATCGTTCAGAAACGTAAGATTTCTGAAGGTGACAAAATGGCCGGCCGACATGGTAACAAGGGTGTTATCTCGAAGATCTTACCAGAAGAAGACATGCCGTATTTACCGGACGGAACACCAATCGATATCATGCTTAACCCATTAGGGGTACCATCTCGTATGAACATCGGTCAGGTGCTGGAGCTTCACTTGGGTATGGCGGCAAGATATCTGGGCATCCATGTTGCTTCACCGGTATTCGATGGTGCACGTGAAGAAGATGTCTGGTCTACAATCGAAGAAGCAGGCATGGCACGCGATGCCAAAACTGTTCTTTACGATGGCAGAACAGGCGAACCGTTCGACAACCGTGTATCTGTTGGTATCATGTACATGATCAAACTTGCCCACATGGTTGACGATAAACTTCACGCCCGTTCTACTGGTCCTTATTCACTTGTTACGCAGCAGCCGCTCGGTGGTAAAGCACAATTCGGCGGTCAGCGTTTCGGTGAGATGGAGGTATGGGCACTTGAAGCATACGGTGCCGCATATACACTGCAAGAAATCCTTACAGTCAAATCCGATGATGTTGTCGGCCGTGTGAAAACATACGAAGCGATCGTCAAAGGCGAAAACGTACCTGAGCCTGGGGTTCCAGAATCATTCAAGGTTCTGATCAAAGAGCTTCAAAGTTTAGGTATGGATGTAAAGATCCTCTCAGGCAACGAAGAAGAAATCGAAATGCGTGACTTAGAGGATGAAGAAGAAGTACAACAAGCTGACACGCTAAATATCTCTGAGTCTAATGAGCAAGAATCCGAGACAGTTGGGTCAAAAGAATAAATTTAGAGCAATAAGGGTTAGAGCCTGTAGATTAAAAGGGAGGTAGGCCCCTTGCTAGATGTAAATAACTTTGAATATATGAAAATTGGTTTAGCTTCCCCCGATAAGATCCGTTCGTGGTCTTTCGGGGAAGTCAAAAAACCTGAAACCATTAACTATCGTACATTAAAGCCAGAAAAAGATGGATTGTTCTGCGAACGTATTTTTGGTCCTACAAAGGACTGGGAATGTCACTGTGGTAAATACAAGCGTGTACGCTATAAAGGCGTAGTTTGTGACCGTTGTGGAGTAGAAGTGACGAAGGCGAAGGTTCGACGTGAACGTATGGGTCACATTGAACTCGCCGCCCCTGTATCTCACATCTGGTACTTCAAAGGAATTCCAAGCCGTATGGGATTAGTCTTGGACATGTCCCCGCGTGCATTGGAAGAAGTCATCTACTTCGCTTCCTATGTCGTAACTGAACCTGGTGACACGGCTCTTGAAAGAAAGCAGCTTCTTTCCGAGAAAGAGTACCGTGCTTATCGTGAGAAATACGGAGTGAAATTCCAAGCTGCAATGGGTGCTGAAGCGATCAAAAAGCTTCTGCAGGATATTGACCTTGATAAAGAAGCAGATTTCTTAAAAGAAGAACTGAAAACAGCTCAAGGCCAGCGCCGTACCCGTGCAATAAAGCGTCTTGAGGTAGTGGAATCTTTCAGAAACTCAGGAAATGATCCTGATTGGATGATCCTTGATGTACTGCCGGTCATTCCTCCTGAGCTTCGTCCAATGGTTCAATTGGATGGCGGACGTTTTGCAACATCCGACCTGAACGATTTATATCGCCGGGTCATCAACCGTAACAACCGTTTAAAACGATTATTGGATCTTGGAGCACCAAGCATCATCGTTCAGAATGAGAAGCGTATGCTTCAGGAAGCAGTCGATGCTTTAATTGACAATGGCCGCCGCGGACGTCCGGTAACCGGACCAGGTAACCGTCCATTGAAATCCCTTTCTCACATGCTTAAAGGGAAGCAAGGCCGTTTCCGTCAAAACCTTCTTGGTAAACGTGTTGACTATTCCGGTCGTTCTGTAATCGTTGTTGGACCTAATCTTAAGATGTATCAATGTGGTCTTCCGAAAGAAATGGCACTTGAATTATTCAAGCCGTTTGTGATGAAAGAACTTGTTGAAAAAGGATTGGCTCACAACATCAAGAGTGCAAAGCGCAAAATAGAACGCGTACAGCCGGAAGTATGGGATGTATTGGAAGAGGTAATTAAAGAACACCCTGTTCTTTTAAACCGTGCACCTACTCTTCACAGACTTGGAATTCAAGCATTTGAACCAACTCTTGTAGAAGGTAGAGCAATCCGTCTTCACCCGCTCGTATGTACAGCATACAACGCGGACTTTGACGGTGACCAAATGGCGGTTCACGTACCATTATCTTCTGAGGCACAAGCTGAAGCGCGCATGCTGATGCTGGCTGCCCAAAACATCTTGAATCCTAAAGATGGTAAACCAGTCGTTACACCATCACAGGATATGGTACTGGGTAACTATTACCTTACACTTGAACGTGAGGATGCTGTCGGGGAAGGCATGGTCTTCTCAGACGCAAACGAAGTACTGCTTGCTTACCAAAATGGTTATGTACACTTGCATACCCGCATCGGAATCCATGCAGGAACACTTCATAACAAAACGTTCACTGAGAAACAGAATAAACAAATGTTATTGACTACGGTTGGTAAAGTGATCTTTAACGAGATTTTACCGGATTCATTCCCATTCATTAATGAACCGACAAAGACGAACTTGGAAGAAGTAACGCCAGAAAAGTACTTTGTTGATCCGGGAACTGATATCAAAGAAGAAGTGAAAAGCCGTGAGTTGATCAACCCGTTCAAAAAAGGTTTCTTAGGAAACATCATCGCTGAAATATTCAAGAAGTTTGCGATAACGGAAACGTCAAGAATGCTCGATAAAATGAAAGACTTAGGATTCAAATATTCTTCCAAAGCCGGTATTACAGTCGGTATCGCAGATATCGTAGTATTGGCTGAAAAAGAACAGATCCTGGTCGAAGCACAAAGTAAAGTGGATAACGTATTGAAGCAATTCAAACGCGGTCTGATTACGGAAGATGAGAGATATGATCGTGTCATCTCCATCTGGAGTGCTGCTAAAGATACAATTCAAGGTAAATTAATGGCGACTCTTGATAAGCGCAACCCGATCTTCATGATGAGTGACTCAGGTGCCCGTGGTAATGCATCCAACTTCACTCAGCTTGCTGGTATGCGTGGTCTGATGGCCAATCCGGCCGGTCGAATCATTGAATTGCCGATCAAATCAAGTTTCCGTGAAGGTCTGACGGTTCTTGAATACTTCATCTCTACACACGGTGCCCGTAAAGGTCTTGCCGATACAGCACTGAAAACAGCTGACTCAGGTTACCTGACTCGCCGTCTTGTTGATGTGGCCCAGGATGTTATCGTACGTGAAGAAGACTGTGGAACTGACAGAGGTTTGTTGGTAGGTTCCATTAAAGAGGGGACAGAAATCATCGAACCTCTTGAAGAACGTCTGCTTGGACGTTATTCACGTAAAACATTGCGCCACCCTGAAACGGATGAGATCCTTGTCGATGAAAATCAGCTGATTAATGAAGACTTGGCGAAAGCCATTGTAGATGCGGGTGTCGAACATGTTTCAATCCGTTCAGCATTCACATGTAACACACGCCACGGTGTGTGTGAAAAATGTTATGGTACAAACTTAGCTACTGGTCAGAAGGTAGAGGTAGGAGAAGCAGTCGGTATCATCGCTGCACAATCAATCGGGGAACCTGGCACACAGTTAACGATGCGTACGTTCCATACCGGCGGGGTTGCAGGAGACGATATCACCCAAGGTTTACCGCGTATCCAGGAAATTTTCGAAGCGCGTAATCCGAAAGGTCAGGCTGTCATATCTGAAATTGATGGTATCATTACTTCGATCGGCGAAGGAAAAGACCGTCAATACGAAATCACTGTTCAAGGTGACGTGGAATCAAGAAGTTACACAGCACCTTATACAGCACGCCTTAAGTTTGCTGTCAACGATAAAGTTGATCGCGGACAGGAGCTTACGGAAGGTTCGATCGATCCGAAAGAACTTCTTAAAGTACGTGACGTATCAGCCGTTCAAGAATACTTGCTGCGCGAAGTACAAAAAGTATATCGTATGCAAGGGGTTGAAATCGGAGATAAGCACGTTGAAGTCATGGTCCGTCAAATGCTTCGCAAAGTTCGCGTGATCGATGCGGGTGAAACTGAGGTACTTCCGGGTACTCTTATGGATATTCACCAGTTCAGAGATGCGAATGAGAAAGCATTGCTTGATGGAAGCATTCCGGCAACAGGAAGACCTGTACTGCTTGGTATCACGAAAGCTTCCCTTGAGACGGATTCCTTCTTATCTGCAGCTTCATTCCAGGAAACAACACGTGTGTTAACGGATGCTGCGATTAAAGGAAAACGTGATGAACTCCTAGGATTGAAGGAAAATGTCATCATCGGTAAACTGGTACCGGCTGGTACAGGTATGCAGCGCTACCGCAAAGCAGAACCTGTTTTAGCTGAAGAAACCAGCGAAGCGACTGTTACAGTAGAGTAATCTAATATGGCTAACTCTTAGAGAGAAATCACATTCTAAGAGTTAGCTTTTATAAATCTTTTAATTCTGTGTTGACACAGCAATTTTAAGATGATAATATATTCAAGGTTGCTCCTATTAATAACCTGCTACTTTGGAGGATATCAAATGTCTTATGAAAAAGTATCACAGGCGAAAGAAATTATTGTAGGGACAAAGCAAGCAGTGAAAGCTCTGAAGAATGGTCATGTACTGGAAGTTGTTATCGCGGAAGATGCTGATCCCAAGGTAATAGCTAAAGTAGTGCAGACAGCTAAAGATCTGGACGTGACGGTTCACAAAGTGGATTCAATGAAGAAGCTTGGTAAATCGTGCGGAATAGATGTTGGGGCGGCAGCTGTTGCGATTATACAGTAAAATAGTTTTTGTAGACTATATCTGCAAAAACTTTACTTTTACCCAAAAATGAACCACCTGGATGTGTGGGCTTAACAAGTTAGAAGGGAGGAAAACAAAATGCCAACTATTAACCAATTAGTTCGCAAGCCTCGTCAGTCAAAATCTACAAAGTCTAAGTCACCAGCACTTAACAAAGGTTATAACAGCTTTAAGAAAGTGCACACGAACTTGTCTTCTCCACAAAAACGTGGTGTATGTACTCGTGTAGGTACAATGACTCCAAAGAAACCGAACTCGGCTTTACGTAAATATGCACGTGTTCGTTTGACAAATGGAATCGAGGTTACTGCTTACATTCCTGGTATCGGTCACAACCTTCAAGAGCACAGTGTCGTGCTTATCCGTGGAGGACGTGTAAAGGATTTACCGGGGGTGCGTTATCATATCGTACGTGGTGCGCTTGATACAGCTGGAGTTGAAGGCCGTATGCAAGGACGTTCTAAATACGGAACGAAGCGCCCTAAAGCAGCTAAAAAATAATAAATCAATAATAGATTCATTTCTCATTGAAAGGAGGAAATCACATGCCACGTAAAGGTCCTGTAGCAAAAAGAGACGTTTTACCTGATCCAATGTACAATTCTAAATTAGTTACCCGCTTAATCAACAAAATCATGATTGACGGTAAAAGAGGTAAAGCTCAAAAGAAATTATACGCAGCGTTTGATCTCATCAGCGAGCGTTCTGGGAAAGATGCAATGGAAGTATTCGATGCAGCTTTAAAGAATATCATGCCGGTATTGGAAGTTAAAGCCCGTCGTGTTGGTGGTTCAAACTACCAAGTACCTGTTGAGGTTCGCCCTGAGCGTCGTACGACTTTAGGTCTTCGTTGGTTAGTAAACTACTCTCGTCTTCGCGGTGAGAAGACTATGGAAGAGCGTTTAGCTAACGAAATCCTAGATGCAGCTAATAACACTGGTGCTTCTGTCAAGAAGCGTGAAGATACACACAAGATGGCTGAAGCGAACAAAGCGTTTGCTCACTATCGCTGGTAATCTTTAATTTCAAACAAATCACACTCATATAAGGAAGGAGAAAGACCACATGCCAAGAGAGTTCTCCTTAGAAAACACTCGTAATATCGGTATCATGGCACACATCGATGCCGGTAAAACAACTGCAACTGAGCGTATCCTATTTTACACCGGTCGTATCCATAAAATCGGAGAAACTCACGAAGGTGCTTCTCAAATGGACTGGATGGAGCAGGAGCAAGAGCGTGGTATCACGATCACATCTGCTGCGACAACAGCTCAATGGAAAGGCCATCGTATCAACATCATCGATACACCTGGACACGTAGACTTCACTGTTGAAGTTGAACGTTCTCTGCGTGTACTTGATGGTGCAGTAGCAGTCCTTGATGCTCAATCAGGTGTTGAGCCTCAAACTGAAACGGTTTGGCGCCAAGCAACTACTTACGGGGTTCCCCGTGTAGTGTTCGTTAACAAAATGGACAAAATCGGTGCTGACTTCCTTTACTCTGTAGGTACTCTTCATGAGCGTTTACAAGCGAATGCGCATCCTATCCAGCTTCCTATCGGTGCTGAGGATGACTTCGAAGGAATCATCGACTTAGTGGAAATGAAAGCATATTTCTACGAAGATGACCTTGGAACACGCGCTGAAGCACGTGAAATCCCTGATGAGTACAAAGAACAATCTGAAGAATACCGCGGCAAGTTAATTGAAGCAGTTTCTGAACTTGATGAAGAGTTAATGATGAAATACCTGGAAGGTGAAGAGCTTACAAATGATGAGCTTAAAGCAGCTATCCGTACAGCAACTCTAACTGTTGAGTTCTATCCGGTAGTATGTGGATCTGCCTTCAAAAACAAAGGGGTTCAATTATTAATTGACTCAGTAATTGATTATCTTCCAGCACCAACTGATGTTGAAGATATCAAAGGCTTTGTTCCTGAAACAGAAGAAGAAGTGACTCGTCCATCTTCAGACGAAGCTCCATTCTCTGCGTTGGCTTTCAAAGTTGCAACTGACCCTTATGTTGGTAAATTAACATTCTTCCGTGTGTACTCTGGTGTCTTAGACTCAGGTTCATACGTAAGAAACTCTTCTAAAGGCAAGCGTGAGCGCGTAGGACGTATCCTGCAAATGCACGCGAACTCCCGTGAAGAGATCTCAAGCGTTTATGCTGGGGATATCGCAGCTGCAGTTGGACTTAAAGATACAAGTACTGGTGATACACTATGTGATGAAAAGAATCTTGTTATTCTTGAATCAATGGTATTCCCTGAGCCTGTTATCTCTTTATCGGTTGAGCCTAAATCAAAAGCTGACCAAGATAAAATGACGACTGCGCTACAAAAACTGCAAGAGGAAGATCCTACATTCCGTGCGCATACTGACCAGGAAACTGGACAGGTTATCATCGCGGGTATGGGTGAGCTTCACTTAGATATCATCGTTGATCGTATGAAGCGTGAATTCAAAGTTGAAGCAAACGTTGGTGCTCCTCAAGTATCTTACCGTGAAACATTCCGTGATACGGCTAAAGTTGAAGGTAAGTTTGCACGTCAATCTGGTGGACGTGGACAATTCGGACACGTTTGGATCGAATTCGCGCCTAACGAAGAAGGTAAAGGATTCGAATTCGAGAATGGTATCGTCGGTGGTGTAGTTCCTCGTGAATACATCCCTGCAGTACAAGCTGGTCTTCAAGATGCACTTGAAAATGGTGTACTTGCCGGCTTCCCGCTGGTTGATGTTAAAGCAAGATTATTCGATGGTTCATACCATGATGTTGACTCCTCTGAAATGGCGTTTAAGATCGCTGCTTCAATGGCACTTAAGAATGCCGCTTCTAAATGTAAGCCGGTAATCCTTGAGCCAATGATGAAGGTAGAGGTTGTTATCCCTGAGGAATACCTTGGAGATATCATGGGTGACGTTACTTCTCGTCGTGGACGTGTAGAAGGTATGGAAGCCCGCGGTAACGCACAAGTCGTTAAAGCGTTCGTACCTCTATCAGAAATGTTTGGATATGCAACGTCTCTTCGTTCTAACACACAAGGACGCGGAACATACTCCATGCACTTCGATCACTACGAAGAAGTACCTAAGTCGATTTCAGAAGAAATCATCAAAAAAAATAAAGGTGAATAATTGATTTATTCCCTTCATTAAAGTATAAATACTATTGTAAGCTTTAAATTTCTCAGGGGTGGAGAAATCCACTTCTGAAAATGACCTAACAATATACTTATTTCTTTTAAAATTAAAGGAGGATTTTCAAATGGGTAAGGAAAAATTTGATCGTTCCAAGCAACATGCGAATATCGGTACAATCGGTCACGTTGACCATGGTAAAACAACTTTAACTGCTGCAATCACAACTACTCTTCACAAGAAGTATGGTCGTGGAACTGCAATGGCTTATGACCAAATCGATGGTGCACCAGAAGAAAGAGAACGTGGAATCACAATCTCTACTGCACACGTTGAGTACGAAACTGACACTCGTCACTATGCACACGTTGACTGCCCAGGACATGCTGACTATGTTAAAAACATGATCACTGGTGCTGCACAAATGGACGGCGGTATCCTAGTAGTATCTGCTGCTGATGGTCCAATGCCACAAACTCGTGAGCACATCCTTCTTTCTCGTCAAGTAGGTGTACCTTACCTAGTTGTATTCATGAACAAATGTGACATGGTAGATGACGAAGAGCTACTTGAATTAGTAGAAATGGAAGTACGTGACCTTCTTTCTGAGTACGATTTCCCTGGAGATGACGTACCAGTAATCAAAGGTTCTGCTCTTAAAGCTCTTGAGGGAGATCCTGCATGGGAAGAAAAAATCTACGAACTTATGGAAGCTGTAGACAGCTACATCCCAACTCCAGAGCGTGACACTGAAAAGCCATTCATGATGCCGGTTGAGGATGTATTCTCAATCACAGGTCGTGGAACAGTTGCTACTGGACGTGTTGAGCGTGGACAAGTTAAAGTTGGAGACACAATCGACATCATCGGTCTTTCTGAAGAGCCTAAGTCTACTACTGTTACAGGTGTAGAAATGTTCCGTAAGCTTCTTGACTATGCTGAAGCTGGAGACAACATCGGTGCTTTACTTCGTGGGGTAGCTCGTGAAGATATCCAACGTGGACAAGTACTTGCTAAGCCAGGTACAATCACACCACACACAAAGTTCAAAGCTGAAGTTTATGTTCTTTCTAAAGAAGAAGGTGGACGTCACACTCCATTCTTCACTAACTACCGCCCACAGTTCTACTTCCGTACAACTGACGTAACTGGTATCTGTAACCTTCCTGAAGGTGTAGAAATGGTTATGCCTGGCGATAACATCGAAATGACTGTTGAGCTTATCGCTCCAATCGCTATCGAAGAAGGTACTAAGTTCTCTATCCGTGAGGGTGGACGTACTGTAGGTGCTGGAGTAGTAGCTACAATCACTGAGTAATCTTTGATGATACGAAAACAGATGGACTTTATGTCCATCTGTTTTTTTGTTTGATTGGAGAGATTGATCCTTTGATGCTGCCAAGTCATATCCCTTTAAGAACGTTTCAATAACAAACCTCATTAATATACTTCTGCAATGAGTCAGTTCCAACTTTCCGAGCTAACCATTTCAAAAACAACTTTTCTCGAAAAACGTGTTTCTTCTATATAATATATCTTCAGAAATAAACCCGAGCTCTCAATATAAATGCCCAGCAAGCAATCATTATTTAATATTATGAAAACTCCTCATACACTTGAATTCCGTACACCCAATTTGTATAATAGAGAAAGTGTGCGAAACATATAGATTTTGCAAGAAACTCTTGCATCTTCTAGGTGTTTTAGTTATAATAGACAATGTTGGTCTTTGACTGCGATGAAATGGAAGGTTGCTGACACACCCGGCCGCTTTGCCATGGCGAGTGTGTGGGAAATTTCCATGGAGAATGTCTATTCAAAAATAGGCGAAAAAGGAGGGAAAATAATGGCAAAACAAAAGATTCGTATTCGTTTAAAGGCTTATGATCACAGAATTCTTGATCAATCAGCTGAGAAAATTGTTGAAACAGCAAAACGTTCTGGTGCGGCGGTTTCAGGACCGATCCCACTACCAACAGAAAAGTCTGTTTACACAATCTTACGTGCTGTGCACAAATACAAAGATTCTCGTGAGCAATTCGAGATGCGTACACACAAACGCTTAATCGACATTGTGAACCCAACACCACAAACAGTTGATGCGCTTATGCGTTTAGACTTACCATCTGGTGTAGATATCGAAATCAAACTTTAATCTTATAAAATCATAATTAACAGGAGGTGTGACTTATGACCAAAGGAATCTTAGGAAGAAAGATTGGTATGACTCAAGTTTTTGCTGAAAACGGTGATCTTATCCCTGTAACTGTAATTGAAGCTGCTCAAAACGTTGTTCTTCAAAAGAAATCATTAGATGTTGATGGATACAATGCGATCCAGGTTGGTTTCGAAGATAAACGCGAAAAGCTTTCAAACAAGCCGGAGAAAGGCCACGTTGCTAAAGCTGAAACTACTCCTAAGCGCTTCATCCGTGAAATCCGCGGTGTAAACGTAGAAGAGTACGAAGTTGGTCAAGAAGTCAAAGTTGATATTTTCGCTGCAGGCGATGTAGTAGATGTAACAGGAGTATCGAAAGGGAAGGGTTTCCAAGGTGCTATCAAGCGCCATAACCAATCTCGCGGACCTATGTCCCACGGTTCCCGTTATCACCGTCGTCCTGGTTCAATGGGTCCTGTAGATCCGAACCGTGTATTCAAAGGTAAATTATTACCTGGACGTATGGGTGGAGAACAAATTACGATTCAAAACCTTGAAATCGTAAAAGTGGATGCAGAACGCAACCTGATCTTAGTAAAAGGTAATGTACCTGGACCTAGGAAGCAACTGATCAAAGTAAAGACAGCTATCAAAGCAGCTAAATAATAGAACTTTCCAGGAAAGGAGGAAATAAGAATGCCGAAAGTAGCATTATTTAACCAAACAGGCTCTAAAGTCGGTGATATCGAACTGAACGACTCTGTATTTGGTATTGAACCAAACAAACATGTACTGTTTGAAGCAGTATTAATGCAAAGAGCTTCATTACGTCAAGGAAATCATAAAGTAAAAAATCGTTCTGAAGTGCGTGGCGGTGGACGTAAACCATGGCGTCAAAAAGGAACTGGTCGTGCTCGTCAAGGGTCAATCCGTTCTCCACAATGGCGCGGCGGCGGTGTTGTATTTGGACCGGTTCCACGCAGCTACAGCTACAAATTACCTAAGAAGGTTCGTCGCTTAGCGATCAAATCTGCGCTTTCTTCTAAAGTAGTGGAAGAAAACATCTTAGTATTAGAAGCATTATCATTTGATGCTCCAAAAACAAAAGAATTTGCTAACGTTCTTAAAGGTCTTTCTGTTAACGCTAAAACATTAGTGGTAACTGATGGTCTTGACGAAAACGTAGCACTTTCAGCTCGTAACATCCCTGGTGTAACAGTTGTTCCTGCAGAGGGAATCAGCGTTCTTGATGTATTAGGACACGACAAACTAGTGATGACTAAATCAGCTGTTGAAAAAGTAGAGGAGGTGCTTGCATAATGGATGTACGTGAAATCATTAAGCGCCCCGTAATTACAGAAGCTTCTACAGATCTTATGTCTGAGAAAAAGTACACGTTCGAAGTAGATACTAGAGCGAACAAAACTCAAGTTAAAGACGCTGTTCAAGAAATCTTTGACGTAAAAGTTGAAAAAGTAAACATCATGAACTACAAAGGTAAGTTCAAGCGTATGGGTAAACACGCTGGTTACACTAACAAGCGTCGTAAAGCAATCGTGAAACTTACTGCTGATAGTAATGAAATCGAATTCTTTGAAGTATAATTCACTTAATTAAGAAGAGGAGGGAAAAACATGGCGATTAAAAAGTACAAACCTACCTCTAATGGTCGTCGCGGCATGACTGGCTCTGATTTCGCTGAAATCACTACGGATTCTCCGGAAAAGTCACTTTTAGCACCCCTGCACAAAAAGGGTGGCCGTAACAACCAAGGTAAGTTAACAGTTCGTCATCAAGGCGGCGGTCATAAGCGTCAATACCGTATCATCGACTTCAAACGTGATAAAGATGGTATACCTGGACGCGTTGCTACGATCGAATACGATCCAAACCGCTCTGCAAATATTGCACTAATCAACTACGCTGATGGAGAAAAGCGTTACATCCTTGCACCTAAGTCAATCGAAGTAGGTATGGAAGTAATGTCTGGACCAGAAGCGGATATCAAGACAGGTAATGCGTTACCACTTATCAACATCCCTGTTGGTACAGTAGTACACAATATCGAACTTAAACCAGGTAAAGGTGGACAGCTGGTACGTTCTGCTGGAACATCCGGTCAAGTACTTGGTAAAGAAGGTAAGTATGTTCTTGTACGCCTTAACTCTGGTGAGACTCGTATGATCCTTTCTGCTTGCCGCGCTACTGTCGGTCAAGTCGGAAATGAGCAGCACGAACTTATCAATATCGGTAAAGCTGGACGTTCCCGCTGGTTAGGCAAGCGCCCAACAGTTCGTGGTTCTGTCATGAACCCTAACGATCACCCACACGGTGGTGGTGAAGGACGTGCGCCAATCGGACGTAAATCACCAATGTCTCCATGGGGTAAACCTACTCTTGGATACAAGACTCGTAAGAAGAACAACAAATCAGATAAATTTATTGTGCGTCGTCGCAAAAAATAACGGGGTTGAACTACGGTTCTCATTTAGAGCCGTAGACCAATCACGAAGGGAGGTTCAAACATGGGTCGTAGCTTAAAAAAGGGACCTTTTGTTGATGATCATTTAATGAGCAAGGTAGAAAAATTGAACGAAACCGAAGGCAAGAAAGTAGTAAAAACTTGGTCTCGTCGTTCAACGATCTTCCCAGCATTCATCGGTCACACTATCGCAGTTTACGATGGTCGTAAACATGTACCTGTATACGTCACTGAAGACATGGTAGGACACAAGCTTGGTGAATTCGCACCATCTCGTACTTACAAAGGTCATGCAAGTGATGATAAGAAAACAAGACGCTAATTGAGAGGAGGGTATCCTAATGCAAGCAAAAGCTGTTGCTAGAACAGTACGTATTGCTCCTCGTAAAGTACGTTTAGTCGTTGATCTAATCCGAGGTAAGCAAGTTGGAGAAGCAGTTGCGATTCTTAAGCACACGCCTAAGGCAGCTTCACCAGTCGTTGAAAAAGTACTTAAATCTGCTATCGCAAACGCAGAGCATAATTATGACATGGATATTAACAGCCTGATCGTTACTGAGGCTTATGTAAATGAAGGACCAACACTTAAACGTTTCCGTCCACGTGCGATGGGTCGTGCAAGTCAAATTAACAAACGTACAAGTCACATTACACTTGTAGTATCAGAAAAGAAGGAGGGATAATCCGTGGGTCAAAAAGTACATCCGGTCGGACTTCGTGTCGGTATAATTCGTGATTGGGAGTCTAAATGGTACGCAGACAAAGATTACGCTACACTTTTACACGAAGACTTAAAAGTACGTGAATATATTGCAAAACGATTAGTAGACGCTTCTGTTTCTAAAGTGGAAATCGAACGCGCTGCAAACCGTATCAACATTACTGTTCATACAGCTAAGCCTGGTATGGTTATCGGTAAAGGTGGTACTGAAGTTGAAGCTCTTCGTAAAGCTCTTAACGAACTGACTTCAAAACGTGTACACATCAACATCGTTGAAATCAAAAGAGCTGACGTTGATGCTAAATTAGTAGCAGAAAACATTGCTCGTCAATTAGAAAATCGTGTTTCATTCCGTCGTGCTCAAAAGCAAGCGATCCAACGTGCGATGCGTGCTGGTGCAAAAGGAATTAAAACACAAGTATCTGGTCGTCTAGGCGGAGCTGACATCGCTCGTGCTGAACATTACAGTGAAGGTACTGTTCCACTTCATACTCTACGCGCTGACATTGACTATGCTCATGAAGAAGCTGACACTACTTACGGTAAGCTTGGTGTTAAAGTATGGATCTACCGTGGAGAAGTTCTTCCTACAAGAAAGAAATCTGAGGAAGGAGGCAAATAATTATGTTATTACCTAAACGCGTTAAACATCGTCGCGAACACCGTGGTAAAATGCGTGGTCGTGCTAAAGGCGGTCAAGAAGTTGCGTTCGGTGAATACGGTTTACAAGCTACTGAAGCTTCTTGGATCACAAACCGTCAAATCGAATCTGCCCGTATCGCTATGACTCGTTACATGAAACGTGGCGGTAAAGTATGGATTAAAATCTTCCCTCACAAACCTTACACTGCTAAGCCTTTAGAAGTACGTATGGGTTCTGGTAAAGGGGCTCCTGAAGGTTGGGTAGCAGTAGTTAAGCCTGGAAAAATCATGTTTGAAGTAGCTGGTGTTTCTGAAGAGGTTGCTCGTGAAGCTCTTCGTCTTGCAGCACACAAACTTCCTGTGAAGTGCAAGTTTGTAAAACGAGAAGAAATTGGTGGTGAATCAAATGAAAACTAATGAGATTCGTGACCTAACCACTGCCGAAATAGAACAAAAAGTCAAAACTCTGAAAGAAGAGTTATTTAACCTTCGCTTCCAACTTGCGACTGGCCAACTTGAAAACACAGCCCGCATCCGTGAAGTCCGCAAAGGGATCGCTCGTATGAAAACTGTAATCCGTGAAAGAGAGATCGGGGTTAACAATCGATAAATGAGAGGAGGTTTGCTTAAATGAGTGACCGCAACCAACGTAAGGTTTACACTGGCCGTGTTGTTTCCGACAAAATGGATAAAACAGTAACGGTTATGGTAGAAACTTATAAAAAGCATTCTCTATACGGCAAGCGCGTAAAGTACTCTAAGAAGTTTAAAACTCATGATGAGAACAACGAAGCAAAAGTAGGCGATATCGTACGTATCATGGAAACTCGTCCACTATCTGCTACGAAACGTTTCCGTTTAGTAGAAGTTGTTGAAAAAGCAGTTATTATCTAATATATTTGCTCGGATAATTTTTTATTCCGAAGGGAGGTAACCTACATGATTCAACAAGAATCACGTTTAAAAGTTGCTGACAACTCTGGTGCTCGTGAAGTATTAACGATTAAAGTTCTTGGTGGTTCTGGACGCAAGACTGCTAACATCGGTGATGTAATCGTATGTACAGTAAAACAAGCAACACCAGGTGGCGTTGTTAAAAAAGGTGACGTAGTTAAGGCAGTTGTCGTTCGTACCAAGTCTGGTGTACGTCGTCAAGACGGTACTTACATCAAATTTGACGAGAACGCATGTGTAATCATCCGTGACGACAAAGGCCCGCGTGGAACTCGTATCTTCGGACCTGTCGCTCGTGAATTACGTGACAGCAACTTTATGAAAATTGTATCTTTAGCTCCAGAAGTTCTTTAATAGATTAGCATTGGGCCATTCAAGGAGGTGCGATGAAATGCATGTAAAAAAAGGCGATAAAGTAGTGGTCATTACTGGGAAAGACAAAGGCAAAACAGGTGTTGTTCTTGCTGCGTTCCCTAAGACAGACCGAGTGCTGGTTGAAGGAATCAACGTTGTGAAAAAACACGCTAAGCCTTCACAGATGAATCCGCAAGGCGGGATCATCAGCCAAGAAGCATCTATCCACGTATCAAACGTAATGCTATTAGATCCGAAATCTAACGAGGCAACTCGTGTAGGTTATAAAACGGAAGACGGCAAAAAAGTACGTGTAGCAAAAAAATCAGGTGAAGTTCTAGATAAATAGTTCTATAAAGAAGGGAGGTATTCTGGATGAACCGCCTAAAAGAAAAATTCCAAAGTGAAATCAGTCCAGCTCTTGTGAGCAAATTCAATTACAAATCAGTAATGGAAGTACCTAAAGTTGAAAAGATCGTTGTAAACATGGGTATCGGTGATGCTGTTCAAAACTCAAAGGCTCTTGATGTAGCAGTTGATGAATTGACACAAATCACTGGTCAAAAACCAGTTGTAACGAAAGCAAAGAAATCTATCGCTGGCTTCCGCCTTCGTGAAGGTATGCCAATCGGTGCAAAAGTTACTCTTCGCGGAGAGCGTATGTACCAATTCTTAGATAAATTAATTTCTGTTTCTCTTCCACGTGTACGTGACTTCCGCGGTGTTTCTAAGAAAGCATTCGACGGTCGCGGTAACTACACTCTTGGAGTAAAAGAGCAATTGATTTTCCCTGAGATCGACTATGATAAAGTATCTAAAGTACGTGGTATGGATATCGTTATCGTAACTACAGCTAATTCAGATGAAGAAGCTCGTGAGTTATTAACTCAAATCGGAATGCCATTCCAAAAGTAATCGCTATATAAGGGAGGCGAAAATGTGGCTAAAAAATCAATGATTGCGAAACAAAAACGCACGCCAAAGCATAATGTTCAAGCGTACACACGTTGTGAACGTTGCGGACGTCCTCATTCAGTAATCCGTAAATTCAAGCTTTGCCGTATTTGTTTCCGTGAACTTGCATACAAGGGTCAGATTCCTGGCGTTAAGAAAGCTAGTTGGTAATACCCTATTTTGGGAAGGAGGTAAATTATTATGACAATGACAGATCCAATTGCAGATTTGCTTACTCGCATCCGTAATGCGAATATGGTTCGTCACGAAAGATTGGAAGTTCCTGCTTCCAACATCAAGAAAGAAATCGCTGAAATCCTCAAACGTGAAGGTTTCGTACGTGACGTAGAATATGTTGAAGATAACAAACAAGGTGTTATCCGCATTTTCTTGAAATATGGAGCAAACAACGAGCGCGTAATCACTGGATTAAAGCGTATCTCTAAACCTGGTTTACGTGTATATGCAAAATCTACTGAAGTACCTAGAGTATTAAACGGATTAGGTATCGCACTTGTTTCCACTTCTCAAGGTGTTTTAACTGATAAAGAAGCTCGTGCACAACAAGTGGGCGGAGAAGTATTAGCTTACGTTTGGTAATAGTTTTTAAATGAATGGAGGTGCAACAGGATGTCACGTGTAGGAAAACAGCCTATCGAAATGCCATCTGACGTTACTCTTACAGTGGGTGAAGATAACCTGGTAACTGTAAAAGGATCTAAAGGTGAACTTTCTCGTACATTCAGTTCTGAAATTAAAATAGAATTAGAAGGTAACACAGTAACAGTTACTCGTCCTTCTGATGCAAAAGAACACCGCGCGTTACACGGTACAACTCGTGCTTTGATCGCGAACATGGTTGAAGGTGTATCTAAAGGATTCGAAAGAAATCTTGAGCTTGTCGGTGTAGGTTACCGTGCTCAAAAACAAGGTGCTAAGCTTGTGCTTAACGTTGGGTACTCTCACCCAGTTGAAATCGAAGCTGAAAAAGGCATCGAGATCGAAGTGCCATCAAACACTAAGATTTCAATCAAAGGCATCGATAAAGAACGTGTTGGTGCATTAGCTGCTAACATTCGTGCAGTACGCTCTCCTGAGCCTTACAAAGGAAAAGGTATTCGCTACGAAGGTGAATATGTTCGTCGTAAAGAAGGTAAAACAGGTAAATAATGCCGCGTAGGCAATAAGAAAGGAGTGACCGTAGGTGATTACTAAGCCAGATAAGAACAAAACACGTAAGAAAAGACATACCCGTGTACGTTCTAAAATTACTGGAACTGAAACTCGTCCTCGTCTGAACGTTTTCCGTTCTAACAAAAACATCTATGCTCAAATTATCGATGATATGAACGGTGTTACTCTTGCAAGTGCATCTTCCAAAGATAAAGATTTCGGATTAGAATCCACTAACACTGTTGAAGCAGCAGCGAAAGTTGGAGAACTAGTTGCGAAACGTGCAGCAGATAAAGGTTTAAAATCTGTAGTATTTGACCGTGGTGGATACTTATACCATGGCCGTATTAAAGCTTTAGCTGAATCAGCTCGTGAAAACGGCTTAGAATTTTAATAAAAAGGAGGGACAATCCAGATGCGTCGTATTGATCCAAACAAACTAGAATTTGAAGAACGCGTAGTTACAATCAATCGTGTTGCGAAAGTTGTTAAAGGTGGACGTCGTTTCCGTTTCGCTGCTCTTGTAGTAGTCGGCGACAAAAACGGTCACGTTGGTTTCGGAACTGGTAAAGCTCAAGAGGTTCCTGATGCAATCCGTAAAGCGATTGAAGATGCGAAGAAAAATCTAATTGAAGTTCCTATGGTTGGAGGTACAACTCCACACTTAGTAACTGGACGATTTGGTGCTGGTCAAATTCTTATCAAGCCTGCTTCTGCGGGTACAGGAATTATTGCTGGTGGACCTGTTCGTGCGGTACTAGAATTAGCCGGGGTACAAGATATCCTTTCTAAATCACTAGGATCCAACACTCCAATTAACATGGTTCGTGCAACAATCGAAGGTTTAAAACAATTAAAGCGTGCTGAAGACGTAGCTAAATTACGTGGTAAATCAGTAGAAGAACTATTAGGATAAGGGAGGGATAACGATGGCTAACAAACTAGAAATTACCCTCACTCGAAGTGTTATTGGTCGTCCGCAAGATCAACGTAAAACGGTTGAAGCCTTGGGACTTCGCAAAATGCACCAAACAGTTGAGCAACAAGATAATGCTGCTATCCGCGGTATGATCAACAAAGTTGCTCACCTTGTAACGGTAACAGAAAAATAATCGAGTTGTTTCGATAATAAGGAGGTGCCGACATGAAATTACATGAGTTACAACCTGCAGAAGGTTCTCGTAAAGTCCGCAACCGTGTAGGACGCGGAATTGGTTCTGGTAATGGTAAGACTGCTGGTAAAGGTCATAAAGGACAAAACGCTCGTTCTGGCGGAGGAACTCGCCCAGGATTCGAGGGTGGTCAAACTCCTTTATTCCAACGTTTACCGAAACGCGGTTTCACTAACATCAACCGTAAAGAATACGCAATCGTCAATCTTGACGCATTGAATCGCTTCGAAGATGGTACAGAAGTTACTCCGACTTTACTAGTTGAAACTGGTTTAGTAAGTAACGAAAAAGCAGGAATTAAGATTCTTGGTAAAGGTTCAATCGAGAAAAAGCTTACAGTAAAAGCACACAAATTCTCAACCACTGCTAAAGAAGCTATTGAAGCTGCTGGCGGTACATCTGAGGTGATCTAATGTTTCAAACTATCTCCAATTTTATGCGCGTGGGTGATATAAGAAATAAAATTATCTTCACCCTTTTAATGTTAGTCGTCTTCCGTCTTGGTACCTTCATTCCGGTGCCAAATGTTGACGCAAATGTACTGAAGATGCAAGACCAGGCAGGAATTCTCGGATTCCTGAATACGTTTGGCGGTGGTGCGCTGCAGAACTTCTCGATCTTTGCGATGGGAATCATGCCTTACATCACGGCTTCGATCATTGTTCAGCTGCTCCAAATGGACGTTGTCCCTAAGTTCACTGAATGGTCAAAGCAAGGTGAAGTCGGCCGCCGTAAATTAGCTCAGTTCACTCGTTATTTCACAATTGTATTAGGTTTCATTCAAGCACTGGGTATGTCCTACGGCTTTAACCGAATTTATGGTGGAATGCTTATCCAAAGCCCTGGAGTAAGCACGTACCTGTTAATCGCATTGGTATTGACAGCTGGTACGGCTTTTCTTATGTGGCTGGGTGAACAGATCACAGCTAAAGGTGTTGGAAATGGTATCTCGATCCTGATCTTTGCAGGTATCGTAGCTGCGATTCCTAACACTGTAAACCAAATTTATGCTCAGCAAATCGAAGGAGCAGGCGAGCAGCTTTTCCTTCGCATTGTCGTTCTTGCACTTTTAGTATTGGCAGTTATTGCAATCGTTGTTGGAACAGTGTTTATTCAACAAGCACTGCGTAAAATTCCGATTCAATATGCAAAACGCTTAGTGGGGCGCAGTCCGGTTGGCGGACAATCAACGCATCTTCCATTGAAAGTAAATGCAGCGGGTGTTATTCCAGTAATCTTCGCGATTTCTTTTATTATCACTCCTCAGACCATTTCCACTTTCTTTGGTGAAAATGATGTGACAAGTACGATTCAGTACATCTTTGATTATACTAAGCCGGTCGGGATGATCATTTATGTTGCTTTGATCGTTGCCTTTACGTACTTCTATGCTTTCATTCAAGTAAATCCGGAACAAATGGCGGAGAACTTGAAGAAGCAAGGTGGCTATATCCCTGGTATCCGTCCGGGTAAAACCACACAAGAGTATCTCACTCGCGTTCTGTATCGTCTAACATTTGTAGGGGCTATTTTCTTATCAGTGATCTCCATTCTTCCAGTGTTCTTCATTAACTTCGCTGGACTGCCTCCTGCGGCACAAATTGGCGGAACAAGTCTCTTGATCGTCGTTGGTGTTGCTCTAGAGACAATGAAGCAATTGGAAGCACAGCTGGTGAAACGTCACTACAAAGGGTTCATTAAATAAGAGGGTTTTCGGGAACGGTTCTGTTCCTGAAGCCATTTTATAGACATTTGAGGGGGAGTTCGAGTGAATATAGTTCTTATGGGCTTACCAGGCGCAGGAAAAGGCACTCAAGCTGAGAAAATCGTTGAAAAATATGGTATCCCTCATATTTCGACAGGTGATATGTTCCGTGCTGCGATCAAAGATGGCACTGAGCTTGGCTTGAAGGCTAAATCATTCATGGATAATGGCGATCTTGTCCCTGATGAAGTGACAATCGGAATCGTCCGTGAACGATTAAGCAAAGAGGACTGTGGCAGTGGCTTCTTACTTGATGGGTTTCCAAGAACGGTAGCTCAAGCAGAGGCACTTGAAAACATCCTCGCTGATCTTGGTAAAAAAATGAATTATGTCATTAATATAAATGTAGATAAGGACATCCTGATGGAGCGTTTGACAGGTCGCAGAATCTGTAAAGAGTGCGGCGCTACTTATCATCTTGTCTTTAATCCACCAAAAGCAGAGGGCGTTTGTGATCGTTGCGGCGGAGAATTGTATCAGCGTGCTGATGATAACGAGGAAACAGTTCAAAATCGCCTGGACGTAAACATCAAGCAAACTCAACCGCTTTTGGCATACTACGATGATAAAGGCTATCTCAAAAACATTGACGGTCAACAAGACATCGATAAAGTGTTTGATGACATTGATGAATTACTTGGAGGCCTTTCAGTATGATCATTTGTAAAACTCCGAGAGAGATTGAGATCATGCGGCAAGCCGGCAGGATTGTGGCATTGGCTCATGCGGAATTGCAGAAGCATATTCTTCCTGGAATATCGACGAAAGAATTGGATGCAATTGCTGAAAAATTCATTCGTAAACATGATGCAATTCCATCTTTTAAAGGGTATAATGGGTTTCGTGGCAGCATCTGCGCTTCAGTCAACAACGAGCTGGTTCATGGAATTCCGGGTGAACGGGTACTGAAGGATGGCGACATTATCAGCATCGATATCGGTGCGAAATATAACGGCTATCACGGAGACTCCGCCTGGACATATCCAGTTGGGAAGATTGATGATGAAACCCGAAAGCTTCTCGATGTAACAGAGGAATCTTTATATCTGGGGCTTAAAGAAGCTAAACCAGGCGAACGTCTGTCGAATATCTCTCATAGTATTCAAACTTTTGTTGAAGCAAATGGCTTTTCTATCGTTCGAGAGTATGTAGGGCACGGAGTTGGTCAAGACTTACATGAGGACCCTCAGATTCCTCATTACGGACCTCCTAACAAAGGTCCTCGCTTAAAGCCTGGCATGGTACTGGCTATTGAACCAATGGTTAATGCAGGAAGTCGATATGTTAGAACGTTATCAGATAACTGGACAGTCGTGACAGTTGATGATAAAATGTGTGCGCACTTTGAACACACCATTGCAATTACTGAAGAAGGCTATGAGATATTGACGAAAGCCTAAGTGAAGGTGATTGGATTGATCGAGTCAGATTCGGCGATGCCGGGTATAGGTCAGATTGTTCTGCCGCTTAAGGGCAGGGAAGCTGGAACATATTCGGTCGTTGTTCAGCAATTGGATGAACGTTTTGTACTCATAGCAGACGGAGATAAACGTAAATTTGATCGCGCCAAGCGAAAGAATATCGGACATCTTCAACTGTTTGACTATGTTTCTCCAGAAGTTCATAACAGTATTATCGAAACAGGAAGAGTGACGAACGGTAAACTGCGTTATGCTGTTTCAAAGTTTGTAAATGAAGTTTTAATTGATGAGAAGAAGGGAGACATGTTCGATGGCTAAAGATGATGTAATTGAAGTGGAAGGGAAAGTCGCTGAGACTTTGCCTAACGCGATGTTTAAGGTAGAATTAGAAAATGGTCATACAGTTCTGGCACATGTTTCAGGAAAGATTCGTATGCACTTCATCCGTATCCTCCCTGGTGACAAAGTGACAGTTGAACTATCACCGTATGACTTAACTCGTGGTAGAATCACTTATCGTTATAAATAATCTATTGCACTCCGTACTATTAAGGAGGTTAGAATAAGATGAAAGTTAGACCATCTGTTAAGCCGATCTGCGAAAAATGTAAAGTTATCCGCAGAAAAGGTAAAGTCATGGTTATCTGTGAAAACCCTAAACACAAACAAAAACAAGGCTAAACTAAAAGGAGGTGCGCTATCACTATGGCACGTATTGCTGGTGTAGACATTCCACGTGACAAACGTGTTGTCATTTCATTAACATACATCTACGGTATTGGTAAAAATACTGCGACACAAATTCTTTCAGAAGCTGGTGTCTCTGAAGATACTCGCGTTCGCGATCTAACTGAAGACGAACTAGGAAAGATTCGTGATATCGTTGATAAATTAAAAGTTGAAGGTGATCTTCGTCGTGAGATCTCTCTAAACATCAAACGTCTTATGGAAATCGGTTCATACCGCGGTCTTCGTCACCGTCGTGGACTACCTGTTCGTGGACAACATACGAAGAACAATGCTCGTACACGTAAAGGTCCTCGTAAGACTGTAGCAAACAAGAAAAAATAATAGGTAAAGGAGGTTACTTCTTAGTATGGCACGTAAAACAAACACTCGTAAACGTCGTGTGAAAAAGAATATCGAAGCTGGTATTGCACACATTCGTTCTACATTCAATAATACAATCGTAACTATCACTGATGTTCACGGAAACGCTGTTGCATGGTCAAGTGCAGGTTCACTAGGATTCAGAGGTTCTCGTAAATCTACTCCTTTCGCAGCACAAATGGCTGCTGAAACTGCTGCAAAAGCTTCCCAGGAACACGGTTTAAAAACTCTTGAAGTAACAGTTAAAGGCCCTGGAGCTGGACGTGAAGCTGCTATCCGTGCTCTTCAAGCTGCCGGTCTTGAAGTTACTGCAATCAGAGACGTTACTCCAGTTCCTCATAACGGATGCCGTCCGCCAAAACGTCGCCGCGTTTAATTTTTCTGTATAAATTTTGTATCGTTGTCTATAATGGGATATGATACAAAATACGTTCATTCAGAAAAAGGTAACCAGTTGTTGGTGCACAATAGGGAACGTAAACATGGGGAATTTCGGACTTCATATTATTTAGCCCGGAGTTTCGACGTTTTGAAGGAGGGTAAATATTAATGATCGAAATTGAAAAACCAAAAATTGAAACGGTTGAGATCAGCGATGATGCCACATATGGAAAGTTCGTCGTAGAACCACTTGAGCGTGGATATGGTACAACTTTGGGTAACTCCTTACGTCGTATCCTATTATCGTCACTCCCAGGTGCCGCTGTCACATCTATTCAAATAGATGGAGTACTGCATGAGTTTTCAACAATTGAAGGCGTCGTAGAGGATGTCACATCCATCATTTTGAATATCAAAAAATTAGCGTTAAAGATTTACTCTGATGAAGAGAAGACGCTTGAAATTGATGTGCAGGGTGAAGGGGTCGTTACAGCTGCTGATATTACTCATGATAGTGATGTGGAAGTGTTAAATCCTGATTTACACATCGCCACATTGTCTAAAAGTGGTCACTTCCGTGTGCGTTTAAGCGCATCACGCGGACGTGGATACAGACCTGCTGACCAAAACAAACGTGAGGATCTTCCAATCGGTGTGATCCCAATCGATTCTATTTACACTCCAGTTTCACGCGTTAATTATCAAATAGAAAATACTCGTGTTGGTCAAATGACGAACTATGATAAACTTTCTCTTGATGTATGGACTGATGGAAGTATTGGACCGAAAGAAGCGATTTCTTTAGGTGCAAAGATTCTGACAGAACACTTGAATATTTTCGTTGGCCTTACAGATGAAGCGCAGAATGCTGAAATCATGGTAGAAAAAGAAGAAGATCAAAAAGAAAAAGTTCTTGAGATGACGATCGAAGAATTAGATCTTTCTGTTCGTTCTTACAACTGCCTGAAGCGTGCTGGAATCAACACTGTTCAAGAGCTTGCTAACAAGACTGAAGAAGATATGATGAAAGTGCGCAACCTAGGACGTAAATCTCTTGAAGAGGTCAAAGTAAAACTTGAAGACCTTGGATTAGGCTTGCGTAAAGACGATTGATAATCATTTTAGATAGATAGTTTCAACAAAGGAGGGAACCCTTAATGGCTTACAGAAAGTTAGGACGTACTAGTGCTCAACGTAAAGCAATGCTACGTGATTTAGCTACTGACCTAATCATCAACGAGCGTATTGAAACAACTGAAACTCGCGCGAAAGAGCTTCGTTCAGTTGTGGAAAAAATGATCACATTAGGCAAACGTGGTGATGTTCACGCACGTCGTCAAGCTGCTGCATTCATTCGTAAAGAAATTGCAAACGCTGAAAACAACCAAGATGCTCTTCAAAAGTTATTCTCTGACATCGCTCCTCGTTACAACGAGCGTCAAGGCGGATATACTCGCATTATGAAGGTTGGTCCTCGCCGTGGTGACGGTGCTCCAATGGCAATCATCGAATTAGTTTAATAATTCGTGACTACTAACATTAAGGGCGGGACAGTTAATCCTTAACTGCTTCTTTGCCCTTTTTGTATAAGTGCATGATTGATGATGAAAAGCAGAGCGTTACGATGAGCAGCACGGCTGACTCGTCTAGCTCGTGCACCCCTTCCGACTTCTATAACGATAGAAGCTGTTCATGGATGAACAAGAAAAGGATTCTTTTCTTTGGTCGGGGTGCAGGCTTTTTTTTATTTATATGGAATTTTGCTATTATTTATTTATTGTACTTCTAATTCCGCTATTAATTTCCGTGGAAGGCTTCGCTTTCCTCCCCGCGGAAAGCAAATGCCTGCAGCGGAAGAAATGGTCAACAGAAATCTATTTTCAAAAGATTACAAATAGCAGAGCAGAGCTGAAATTCAGCTGAGAATTGATGAGCATAGAGGAGGTTTTATCATGCGTGAGATGATTAAGGTAAATGATGTTTATTTCCGTTATCCGGAACAGGAAGCTTATGCTTTGGAAGGAATCAGCCTTCATGTTGAGCAGGGGGAGTGGCTTGCGATCGTCGGGCATAATGGCTCCGGTAAATCAACACTTGCAAAGATGTTGAATGGCCTGCATTTTCCTGAAAAGGGAGAGGTAACGGTAGACGGTATTTCCCTAGAAGAAAAGTCAATCTGGGATATCCGCGCTAAGATAGGGATGGTCTTTCAGAATCCAGATAATCAGTTTGTTGGTGCGACAGTGGAAGATGATGTGGCTTTTGGGTTAGAAAACCATGGGGTACCGTATGAATCAATGGTACAAAGAGTGAATGATGCGTTAAAACGTGTCCATATGGAAGATTTTCTTGATCAAGAGCCGCACCATTTGTCAGGCGGCCAAAAACAGCGGGTGGCTATCGCTGGAGTGGTTGCCTTGCAGCCTGATATCATCATCCTGGACGAATCCACATCCATGCTTGATCCGAAAGGGAAGAAAGAAGTATTGGAGACGGTTAGAAATCTTAAAGAAAAAGAGAATCTGACCGTCATTTCAATCACACATGACCTCGAGGAGGCGGCGAAGGCTGATCGAATCATCGTACTCAATCGCGGGGAAGTCTTTAAGGAAGGGACCCCGCAGGATATTTTCCTGCTGGAGGACGAATTAAAGGAACTGGGGCTTGATTCCCCATTCACTATTAAGCTTTCAGGGTCGTTGAAGAATGCGGGTATACCATTATCCAAAACATATTTTACAGAAGAAGAGCTGGTGAACGAGTTATGCAAATCTCATTTCAACAAGTAGAATATCGTTATTCGTATAAGACCCCTTTCGAAAAGCTTGCCCTGGAAGATATTAATCTTTCCATTCCTTCCGGCCAATTTTTGGCTGTGATCGGTCATACGGGCTCAGGGAAATCAACGCTGCTACAGCACCTGAATGGACTGCTTAAGCCTACAGCAGGAGTGGTGAAGGTAGGGGATTACCAAATCAGCCCGGATAAAAAGATGAAGAGTTTGAAACCGGTCAGGCAAAAGGTCGGTATTGTCTTTCAATTCCCTGAACATCAATTATTTGAAGAAACGGTCCTTAAAGATATTTGCTATGGTCCGATGAATTTCGGGGTCTCTGAGGAAGAGGCAAAAGTAAGAGCAAAGGAACTGATTGTGAAAGTCGGGCTTTCTGAGGACATCCTTCACAAATCCCCATTCGATTTATCAGGAGGTCAAATGAGAAGGGTGGCCATTGCAGGTGTCCTTGCCATGAACCCGGATGTGCTCGTATTGGACGAGCCTACAGCCGGGCTCGATCCTCGCGGGCAGCGTGAAATCATGGATATGTTCTATGATCTCCACAAAGAAAAAGGCCTGTCCACGATCCTGGTCACCCACAGTATGGAAGACGCGGCCTACTATGCCGATGAGATTGTCATCATGCAGAAGGGGCGCCTGAAGAGAAAGGGCACCCCTCAGGATATTTTCTCGAATCCAAAGGAATTATTTGAAATGGGACTGGATGTACCTGATGTGGTCCGTTTCCAATTTAAGCTGGAAGAGAGCATCGGCAGGAAGCTCGGCGTTACCTGTTTGACGATTGAAGAACTCGCTGAAACCGTTCGCTCCTTTGATAAGGGAGGCGGCTCACTATGATGGAGAAGATGATATTCGGCCGTTATGTACCGGCCAACTCGATTCTGCACAGCATGGATCCAAGGGCGAAGCTGCTCTTTATTTTTGGATTTATTTGTGTCGTGTTCTTAGCGAATAACTTTGTCACGTATGCAATATTGGGCGCATTTACACTTACTGCACTTATTTTTTCCAATCTTCCCATCCGGTTTATCATCGGAGGACTGAAGCCCATTCTATGGCTGATCCTGTTTACGTTTTTCATGCATGTATTTTTCACGAAAGAAGGCGGGGTCATCCTGGATTTAGGTTTTCTTAAAATACATGAAGAAGGACTGCGTCAGGGTATTTTTATATCCCTGCGATTCTTTTACCTGATCTTGATCACATCTTTACTGACACTTACGACATCACCGATCACGATCACCGATGGACTGGAAACTTTATTGAACCCGCTGAGGAAGGTAAAGTTTCCCGTCCATGAACTTGCGCTGATGATGTCGATCTCGTTACGGTTCATCCCGACCCTGATGGAAGAAACGGATAAAATCATGAAGGCTCAGATCGCCAGGGGGGCAGAGTTCTCTTCCGGGCCGGTCAAAGAACGTATCAAGGCGATCATTCCGCTGCTCATCCCTTTATTTGTGAGTGCTTTCAAGCGTGCAGAGGACCTGGCGACAGCAATGGAAGCAAGAGGCTATCAGGGCGGCGAAGGAAGGACGAAATACAGGCTCCTTTCCTGGCATAAGAAAGATACCGGTGCCCTTGGTGTACTTATCATACTGACAGCTTTATTACTATTCTTCAGAGGATAGGGAGTGACGATATGCAGCGTGTAAAATGTACGATTTCATATGACGGGACCGGGTTTCACGGGTATCAGATACAGCCGCGCCAGCGGACCGTACAAGGGGTGCTTGAGGATACCCTGAGTGCAATCCATAAAGGGGTGCGGATACGCGTCACGGCTTCAGGAAGGACGGATGCAGGGGTCCATGCCTACGGTCAGGTATTCCATTTTGATACCCCGTTAACGATTCCTCAAGAGAAATGGCCGGTCGTGTTGAATACAAGGCTGCCTGATGAAGTGACGATCAAGCATGCCGAATTTGTGTCTGAAGACTTTCACGCACGGTTTTCCGTGGTCAACAAGGAATATCGATACAGAGTATATACAGAGGAGTGGCGGAGTCCCTTCCATCGACATTTCGCCCTTCATTATCCTCATACGCTCTCAATCGGGGAGATGAAAAAAGCGGCGCTTGATTTAATAGGGAAGCATGACTTCACAAGCTTTTGCTCTGCCAAAACGGAAGTGGAAGACAAAGTAAGGAATTTATACAGCATCACCATTACCGAACTTGAAGACGGACTCGTTTTTTCCTTCAAGGGAGACGGCTTCCTCTATAATATGGTGAGAATCCTGGTCGGCACCCTGCTGGAGGTAGGTTCTGGTAATATTCGCAGTGAGGACATGAAGAGCATACTTGCTGCGGAAGACAGGAACCGTGCAGGGAAGACCGCTCCACCGCATGGGCTCTATCTTTGGGAGGTAGAGTATGAGAGTGAAAATGAAGAGATTCAATTTAAATAAATCATTTTTTATTAAAACAACTAATCCAGGTGTAACATTCCCTTGACATTCGCTTTAGAACAAGATATTATAGCATATGGTATGTTATTAACCCCACGATAAGCCCCGGAAACTTATTGTGATTTGAAAATAAATACTACGGATTCATTTAATAGGAGGTAAACTCATGCGTACTACGTATATGGCAAAAGCCAACGAAATCGATCGTAAATGGTACGTTGTAGATGCTGAAGGCAAAACTCTAGGTCGTTTAGCTAGTGAAATTGCATCAGTTCTACGCGGTAAACACAAACCAACATTCACACCACACGTTGACACTGGTGATCATGTAATCATTCTTAATGCTTCAAAAATCGAATTGACTGGTAAAAAACTTACTGACAAGATTTACTACCGTCACAGTAACCACCCTGGTGGTTTGAAGCAGCGTACTGCATTAGAAATGCGTACAAACTATTCAGAGAAAATGTTAGAGCTTACGATCAAAGGTATGCTTCCTAAAGGTTCTTTAGGTCGTCAAATGATCAAGAAGCTTCATGTATACTCTGGATCTGAGCATCCACACCAAGCACAACAACCAGAAGTTTACGAACTTCGTGGATAATTAATAAGAGGAGGTTATTATCTTGGCTCAAGTTCAATATTACGGAACTGGTCGTCGTAAGAGCTCAGTAGCTCGCGTACGTTTAGTACCAGGTAACGGTAACATTGTTATCAATGATCGTGAAGTAGAAGTATATATCCCATTCGCAGCACTAAGAGAAGTAATCAAGCAGCCACTAGTTGCAACTGAAACTCTTGGTAACTATGACGTTTTAGTAAACGTACATGGTGGAGGCTATGCTGGTCAAGCTGGTGCGATCCGTCACGGAATCGCTCGTGCTTTACTGCAAGCTGATCCTGAGTACCGCGGTACTCTAAAACGCGCTGGATTATTAACTCGTGACGCTCGTATGAAAGAACGTAAGAAATACGGTCTTAAAGGCGCTCGTCGTGCACCACAATTCTCTAAGCGTTAATTATGGCTTTCAAAGACTCTCAACCTTATTGGGTTGGGGGTCTTTTTTTGACTTTGGCAGAAGTCCAGGTTGGATGGCTGGAGTATGGGAAAGCGCATTTCTCGAAAATTCGGTAGTTCGATCATAAATTTAGGATATTGCTCATAAAATCAGAATTTCGATCATATATGAGTTTTTTCGATCAAAAAACAAAAATTTCGAGCATAAACCTTGATAACTACCCAGCATTGTATAATAGGCATTGTTCATTTTTTCAAGTAAGTAAACCTGCACCCCTCCATTTGTACAATCACTACTAAAAAGATTAATTATGACTATATTCTATACTGAAAATAGTTCAATATTCCTTAAGAAAGGTGAAATAGAATCCCGAGTAATTCTCGATCAATCGTTGAATAAATCAATCTCTTTACCGAAAGCGGATAAAAAAATTTGAAAAAGTTCAGTAAGCGTTTCCAATACCGAACCTGTGACCATCCTCACAAATACCCGTTTAAATAAATTTAAATTCTGATTTGACAGATTATTTTGACTCCGTTATGATAATCTACATTCAACTAACTCAATAGAACATTTCCTTATCAAGAGCCGGGGGAGGAATCTGGTCCCGTGATCCCGCAGCAACCGTTACGTTGTAACAAGGTGCTAATTCCAGCAAGCGTATGCTTGGAAGATGAGAGGGCGTTATAAATATTAAAACCTCTTCCTCATCGGGAGAGGTTTTTTATTTTGAGAAGTGTTGGAGTCCCTGCAAGTGGAGAGCCGGTGCTTCTAAACCGAGTAAAATCATAAGAATAGTTTTATTTAAAGTGACTCTTAAGCCACGGACAAAAAGTGAAGAGGAGATGCAATGATGAAAAAACAGATTCATTTAAACGGCTTTATACAAAACTCACCGTCCCCGCATTCAACAGGATTATGGAAACATGAAAAGGATCGTGGAACATCCCATAACAGCTTGGCTTATTGGATTGAAGCGGCTCAAACGTTGGAACGCGGTAAATTTGATGCGATGTTCATTGCAGATGTGCTTGGCACGTACAGCGTATACGAAAACAGTTACGATGCGGCTGTCAGGGGTGCGGTGCAGCTTCCGGCTCATGATCCGCTCATCCCTATTTCAGCCATGGCTGCTGTCACGGAGCATCTCGGATTTGCACCGACCATCTCCACGACGTACGCACAGCCTTATTCACTGGCCCGCCAACTATCAACTCTAGACCATTTAACAGGAGGCAGGGTTGCCTGGAATGTGGTGACGTCTTATTTAGAAAGTGAAGCTGTTAACCTCGGACTTTCCGGAAGGCTTCCTAAGGAACTCCGATATGACCGGGCGGATGAATTTCTCCAAGTTGTTTATAAGCTTTGGGAGCACAGCTGGGAAAAGGATGCAGTGGTATATGACAGGGAAAACGACGCGTTTGCGGAACCAAATAAAGTTCATTCGATTAACCATGATGGAGAGTTCTTCAATGTGCCTGGCCCGCATCTTGTGGAACCTTCTCCGCAGCGCACTCCTGTTCTGTTCCAGGCAGGTTCTTCCCCAAAAGGAAGGGATTTTGCAGCCAAACATGCGGAAGCGGTATTCACTAAAAATCATTCGCTGGATGGATTGAAACTATATACAGCGGATATCCGCAGACGGGCGGAGGAACAGGGAAGAAACCAAGGGGACATACTCATCTTCCCGATGGTACTGCCGATCATTGGTTCAACAGAGGAAGAAGCATATGCCAAATATGAAGAATTGACGAACCACGTCAGCTATGAAGGAACGGCTTCTCTTCTATCGGGTCATACAGGTATTGACTTTTCACAATTCGATCCTGATCAGTATATCGAGGACATTGAAACGGATGCCATGCAGGGAAATCTCGATATGTATGGAAAGGACCCTAACAAAAAATGGACGCTCCGGGAAGCGATTAAGAATCATGGTCTTGGAAATGGGACAGTGAAGTTCATCGGTACACCGGAGCAAATCGCAGACAAAATCGAGAATTGGGCAGTAGAAGGCGATGCGGATGGATTTAATATCGCCCAGACGTATTCACCGGGTACATTCGCGGAGTTTGTCGATCATGTGGTTCCAGAACTTCAAAAACGCGGGATTTACCGGAAGGAATACGAGGGATCAACATTGAGGGAGAATATGTTTGGAAAAGGCCATGCGCATTTACGGGAGAATCATCCAGCCAAAAAGCTTACACCTGTTCAAGTTTAGGATAAACCTCATCACACAAGTGAGAGAAGGGAGTAAAGAATGAGTGATTTAGCATTATATACATGGATAGGATTTGCGATATTTCTGGTTGCTATGTTTGCTTTGGGATTTGTCAGTGCCAAAAAAACAAAAAGTGTCAGCGACTTTGCGATCGGAGGTGAAAATCTCGGACCTTATGTACTTGGTCTTTCCTTTGCGGCAACCTATTTAAGCGCAGCTACATTCCTTGGTTACCCGGGGTGGTCGCATGATTGGGGATTATCCAATCTCTGGTTGTTTTTGGCGATTATCGGCGGTGGACCGATCGGCGTCTTGATGGTGGCCAAAAAAGTAAGGAAATTGAATACCGGCCAAAAATCACTTTCCCTTCCCGACTGGCTCGGGGATTTTTATAACAGTGATTTCCTGAGGGTCGGTTCAGGTCTGATTTTATTGTTTAACATCTTTTATATTTCTGCTCAATTTGTTGCAGGTGCCCGTATCTTTGAATATCTGCTTGGGATGTCCTATAAAGGCGGCTTGGTTTTCATCGCAGTGATCGTCGTGCTTTACGTATTCGGAGGCGGGGCATATGCTGACATTTATACAGATGCTGTACAAGCGGTCATGATGGCAGTGGCGGGTGTTTTCATCTTCATATCTGGAATTGTTGTGTTCTGGAAAGGAAGCGTCACGTCGACTTTTGAGGGGATCAGCGGCAAACTTGCCGGCCAGGATGGGAATTTGGTTCAGGTATTCAATCCCGATTCTGCTCATTTCTCCTCGCTTAGCCTGGTGACTGGTGCAATTGTAATTCAGTGGGCATTCGCTTCTGCCCCGCATTTATTTAACAAGGTATTGGGACTGAAGAGTGAAAAGGATTTAGGGAAAATGATTTTGACCTATGTGATCGCTGCTGCCTTCTCGTTGTTTGTCCTGTTTGGCGGAATCTACAGCAGGGCTGCACTCGGCAATTCGATCACAGCACCTGACCTGGCTTTGATGGAATATGCAGTATGGGCATTTCCTGCCATCATTGTAGCCATCTTGGGCGTGGTCATCCTTGCTGCTGCAATGTCGACGACTGATGGATTATTTGTTTCCATCTCAACCGTTTTTGCCAATGATATCTTTCTGAAAGTACTGGTGAAAAGAGGGATCGTAAACGTCAGTGAATCTAAAGCCGAGAAAATAGCCCTTCAAATCAGCCGGCTATCTGTTCCGCTTATCGGACTGGTTGCATTCTTGATTGTATTGAAACCGCCTGCCTACATGGGTGATATCATGTGGATCGGCATATCCGGTGTTGCGGCAGGAACGATGGGACCGATTCTCTATGCTGTTTATGGAAAGAGAAAAGCACATGCCCGGGCGGCGGAGTGGTCGATGATCAGCGGTCTGCTTTCATATCTCATCCTGTACTTCGGAGGAATCGTGCCGAGTACGATGATGGCTGGAGCCATCGCCACCTTCATCGGTATCGCCACAATTTCGGTACTTGCTCCATTAATGAAAGCACCGCAGGCTGTCAATACTGAAACGATTGAAAAGACATACAACATCAATTGATGGAAAGGGGGAAAGAATATGTTTGTTAACGGAATGCTTTCCATTTGGCTGTATGGGTTCATCACATTTCTGCTCATAACAGGAGTATCCCTCTGGAAATGGTATTTCACAAAATAATAGGAGACATCGGGACGAGGATTAATTTGCCTCGTCTCTTTATATTTTATACTAAAGATTAAATCGTGGCTGGTATTGGCTTTATCCAGCGGATGAACAGAAATCATTGGCGGTATTCAGAAGGTCCTTATTCATCAAAATTGGTAACAGTTACTCGAATGAAGACCTCCCATCAGTAGGAAAATACGTTCAAAGGGGTGGATTCACGTTGAACGTTATTACAACATTCAATACAAAGAGAAGAGAAAAGCAAATCAAATCGGAAAGAAAGCTACTTAAGGAAATTTCGATTAAAATGCTTCAGGAAAGTGTAAGGAAGCATTTTGGATATATAAAAATTCAAGGCGGCGTCTTTATGCAGCAGGGGTTTGATGAAGCATGCTTCGATGTCGCGATCGAAGCCTACCTGTTGGGAGGAAAAGCAAGTAAGTTCGGGTACACCGGAGAAGACAGGGAAGCGGTCAAAAAGAGATGCGATGAAGAATTAAAGCATTTTATCGACACGCTTTATAATTTCTGGCTGTACTGGTCGGAGATGGGCGTCTCCAACCAAGCGGACGAATCCATCTATTTCAGCTGTGAGCACTTTGTGGAAACATGGTGGTCGGAAGGCTATGATAAAGGTATCAAGCGGCTGAAGCTCCGTCTTCATTAATTTTTTCTGTTCTAAATTTGTTTCTTGTCCCATATTTTTAGTAAAGAAAGGGAGAGGTACCAGCCTTTACTGAAATAGGGGGAGTGACATGAGACAGAAGTTGAAGGTTGCAGGGATTATTGCTGCCCTCGGGATCTTGTTATTTATCATTCAATATAAGATCCTCGACAAGGATACATGGGATTCATGGAATCTTCCCTTGTCAGGAAAGATCATATATATCGATCCCGGTCATGGGGGTCCTGATGGGGGAGCGGGGGATGAAGATGCCCTGGAAAAGGATATTGCTTTAAGTGTATCCCTGATGATCAGGGATTATCTGCAGGAGCAGGGAGCCCTCGTCATTATGACCCGGGAAGAAGACAAAGACTTAGCATCTGAAGATACGAAAGGATACAGCCGGAGAAAGGTAGAGGATTTACACAAGCGTCTGAACCTGATCAATGAATCAGAAGCAGACCTGTTTTTAAGCATCCATCTAAATTCCATTCCTTCCCCGAAGTGGAGCGGCGCACAGACTTTCTATAATCCGAAGTACGAGGAAAACAAGGAACTTTCAAAAGCCATTCAGAAAGAAATTACCCGGAACCTGGAAAACACGAGCAGGGAAGCAAAGGGTCTTCAAAGTGTGTATATCCTGAAGCATGCGAAGAAAACGGGTGCTCTCGTGGAAATCGGTTTCCTTTCAAATCCTGAAGAACGGTCCAATCTCCTGGACGGCGATTATCAGGAAAAAGTGGCAGCCTCTATCTATCAAGGTGTCTTGAACTATCTGACCAAAGAAAATTGATCATGGAAGCTTCTCCTGTATCGGGAGCGGCTTTTTTTGTTATTTACATGTATACACGTTAAGAATGAGCAGGTTGGGGTATAGAGTATTAGAAGCCTGAAAGTAGTCTACAATTAAAGTATCAACATTAGTTACTTAGGATAGGAAGGGTTCGGTAAATGATGAATGCAACGATGATGAAAATGCTCGAACAGCATCATGATGATCTATATACCAGGTGGGTCAAGGACCTGGAAGAAACAACGGACAAGTTGAATATTTCGTATTACGAGAATACACAAGTGAAGACTGAGTTGTTCGAATCGATTTATAATAGTCTTCAACAGAATAATGAAAGATTTTTCAAGGACTTTGATGATCTCTATAGAAAAATAGTCAAACACAATAAAGCGCTTGAATATATATCTGCAGGATATCAATCGTTCAGAAGGGCAGCCTTGACCGTCCTGATGAAAGAAGACTTAACGAAAGAAGAAGTGCTGGAGATATATGGTGACATCGACCGCTGGTTTGATCCGGTATTTAATAAAATGATCAGCAAGTGTACAGACACATGGGAAGAAACGTTCAATGCCCAGAAGAAAACGCTGGTTGAGCTATCTGCTCCCGTCATTCGCTTGTATGATACTATTTCGGTCATGCCGCTGGTCGGTCATATCGATGAAGAAAGAATCAACCGCATTAAAGAAAACCTGCTTGAAGGAGTGACGAAATTCCACTCTTCCATAGTCTTTATGGATATTACCGGAGTCCCTGTACTGGATACATTCGCCGCTCAAGGTATTATCGAATCTACAAGGGCGGCAGGGCTTCTCGGAGCCGAGTGCATCCTCGTCGGAGTGCGTCCGGAAATTGCCCAGACGCTCATCAACCTGGGAATCGATTTAAAAGAACTGAAAACATTCAGTTCCTTGAATAACGGACTGATCTTCGCCCAGAAACACATGGCTAATCCACAATGACCAATAGAGGCAGGTACAAAAGTGTTTTAATCTGAATAAAACCCGAATTAATTTGAATTATAAGTTCAAATCAGTTCGGGTTTTTTATTAGCTTTGTTCAAATGTCCATTTAGTATATAGCTTGTTCGAGCGGTTGCTTGGAGTGCAAGACGAAGACTCCTATCAGAAAAGCGGAAGGGCTTTGCTCAGAGGCGTGTGGCATAAGGCGAATCGGCCACGAAGGCGTTCTTTGCCTTCTTGGTCGGTTTGACTTATGTCATGTGCCTCTAAGCCCTGCAGCTGGACAATTACTCCTCGAATTTAAAGGAGGCTCACGGGCTACCCGCGGAAAGCGAAGTCTTGCACGGAAATCATTAGCGGTATTTAGAATCCACACTTATAATGTTCGCCTTTAGGCAGTTGTTTTTTTTGTTTTGTCCCAGCCTCTTTTTTTGGTTTGTTGAAATAGTGAGCATCCCTAATGATATTCAAGGAAAGCATTCCAACCCTTTTAACAGTTATTTCAGATAACGATATGTTATACTGATACTAGTTGAAACCGAATACATAAAAAAGGGTGGTTATTCATGTTAACAGAACAGCAGACACGCGATCTTTTATCCCGCTTGGAAGATCCTTTTTTACATAAAACATTAAAAGAAACCAATGGTGTTGCCGAAGTTAGTGTGAAAGAAGAAAAAGCACATGTTAGTGTAAAAATTGCACTTGCGAAGACCGGGTCAGGTGAACAGCTGCAATTCCAGCAGAAGGTTGTACAATTATTGAAGGACAACGGAGCGGAATCTGTTGGAATCCGATTTACCGAACTTCCTCAGGAAGAACTTGAAAAGCATAGAGGGACAGGCGGAGAAGGCACGGATTTATTATCTCCGGCTAGTAAAACGACTTTTATTGCCATCGCCAGCGGTAAAGGCGGAGTCGGCAAATCCACTGTATCTGTCAACCTGGCAGTCGCGCTTGCCCGTCAAGGAAAAAAAGTAGGATTGATCGATGCGGATATTTACGGATTCAGCGTCCCTGACATGATGGGGATCGTCAAGCGTCCGGTTGTCCGCGGGGAAAGGATTATTCCAGTAGAACGTTTTGGCGTCAAAGTCATTTCAATGGGCTTCTTCGTTGAAGACAACGCACCTGTCATTTGGAGAGGGCCGATGCTCGGGAAGATGCTGAATAATTTCTTCTCCGAAGTAGAGTGGGGCGATCTGGATTATCTGCTGCTTGATCTGCCGCCGGGTACGGGAGATGTGGCATTGGATGTTCACACGATGCTTCCACACTGTAAGGAAATCATCGTCACCACCCCTCATCCGACTGCAGCGTTTGTTGCGGCTCGTGCCGGGGCTATGGCATTACAGACCGATCATGACATCCTTGGTGTCGTTGAGAACATGGCTTACTTTGAAAGCAAGCTGACCGGAGAGAAGGAATTTGTATTCGGACAGGGCGGCGGTGAGAAACTGACTGAAGAATTGCGCACAGACCTACTGGGCAAACTGCCACTGCAGCAGCCTGATTGGAATGAAGAAGATTTCGCTCCGTCGATTTATGCAGAGGATCACAGACTTGGTCAGATTTACGGGGAAATTGCACATAAGGTCATTGAGAAATTGTCATAACATAATGAAAGGACAAATGGCTGCGGGAATTTCTTCCCTGACCATTTGTCCTTTTTGGATCAGCTGCCGTTTTGACCTCCGCCTCCGCCAGAAGAGCCGCTCTGTCCGCCGCCGGTTTGCCCGCTTTGTTGTTCGCCGCCGCCTTCTTCAGCTTTCCCGCTGCCGGCTTCCTCTGCTGCTTTAAGCAGGAGATCCTGGATCTTGGCTTTGAATAACGGACTTTCAAATGTTTCGAGGACCACTTTTTGAAGATGTTCGCGGTACTCTTTACTCTTTAAGGCTTCTGTTAACTCCTTTTGAAATTCAGGATCTTTCATTAAATCCATCATCATCCCTTGATACTCAGGATCTTTCATCAAATCCTTCAGTAACTTTTCATTGCCGTCCTTCATGCTTTTTGCCATGGATTCAGCAAACTTGGGATCTTCGAATGATTTTTTCCAGAATTCAGTGCCTTTATCGGAGGTAAGGGTTTTTGAAATGGTATCCTTCACCACTTTTTGATCCATAATAAGCTCTGACTTCATTTTTTCATCTGCCATCACTTCTTGAATCGCCTTTTTTCCATCATCGGTCTTTAATATATCGGCAACCATTTTCTTGGTTTCTTCATAATCCATTTTACTGCTGCCTGTATCTCCCCCTCCGCCGCAAGCGGTTAAAAGGAGAATGGACAGTAGAAAAAGAAAGGAATGTTTTTTCATGGGTAGGCTCCTTCCATACAAATTCCCTTACCTTTAATATGAGAAACTGCGAAAAAAATATACACATCCAATACTGGAACCTAGATTTTTTAAGGTGGCGTTGGTACAATCAACCAGAGTGTATATTTTATATTTGGAGGAAAAATGAAGTGACCATCCGAAATTGGATTCGTTTTTTTGTACATACGTTAATTCTAGGTGGAGCAGTAACCGCTATTGCGTCTCTTTTCATTAGATGGGATCAATACAGCCCTTTTATTCAAGATGGAAATATAATCGGATTATTATCCAGCCTTTTATGGTTTTTATTTGTGGGTTTCACTTTCAGCGTCATCAGCCAAATGGGCTACTTTGCCTATTTGACCATTCACCAGTTCGGGATGGGGATGTTTAAAAGCTTCTGGAATTCAGTCCAGGTGGTTTTGATTGCATTTGTCCTATTCGACCTTATCTACTTCCGATTCAGAGCTTTCGCAGAAGAGGGTGCTTCCTATACTGCGTATATATTCCTGGGAATCGGGATCTTATTGGTGGGAATGCTGGTTGCGTACTTGAAGAATCAACAATCAGAAGCCAGGACAAATACGTTCATTTCTGCATTGTTCTTCATGGTGGTTGTAACCACGCTTGAGTGGCTTCCTGTCCTATTGGTTAACTCCATTAAATGGCTGTACCTCATGTTGATCGCTTTAGTGGTTTGTAACGCATACCAGCTGTTGAAACTACCTGAATACATTGAGCAGTCCCGGGTCGACAGACAAAATAAACAACAAAAGAATTAATAAAAACCCCTGAAAGAGGCTGAGCTCTTTCAGGGGTTTTTGGTTATTGTATCAAAGTCGATTTTGCATCACCATTTGAAATCATATCGGACACGCTCACAAAGTTCCCTTTCGCCTTCAGGGTTTTCACGATAGCAGGCAGCGCTTTTTTGGTCTGCTTTGCCGAATCGGAAGCGTGAAGGAGAATGATATCCCCTTTTTTGGCATCTTCCACATTTTCGACAATCTCATCTGTCCCGGGATTGGTCCAATCCTTCGAATCCACACTCCAGTGAACAACAGTCAGACCGAGGCCGTCAGCCACCTTCAATGTTTCTTTATTAAAGTGACCGGTCGGAACACGCAGCAATTTTACACCTTTTACATTCAGCTTTTCAAAAACGGTATCAGCTTTCAAGATATCCTGTCTGATTTTGTTCGATTCCATGTCGGTGTAATCCGAGTATGCATAGCCAAGATTACCGATTTCATATCCTGCTTTCACAATTTGCTCAACCAAATCAGGATGGCGTTCAGCCCATGATCCTGACAGGAAGAAAGTGGCCGATTGAACGTTTAATTTCTTTAATTCCTCCAATATCGGCTTTGCTTTTTCATCGCCCCATCCGATATTGAACGTTAAAGCTATACCTTTTTCGCCTTTATAAATGGCCTTCGGTCCATCCTTCGTCCCAAATACTGGAACAGAAGAGAGCGTACTGCTATAAACAAACAGAGCAGTAAAGAACGAGATGACGATGACCAGAGTGATCTGTTTCATTCTTTTCGCATTTACGGTATAGAAAACATTCATTACACAATCCCTCCGTTACGGTATATCTCTTTTAAAGATATGCATGTCCTCAGAAAAAATATCTAACTTCAGAAAAAAAGTGATTATAAAACCCTCCGGATGGAAAAAACTACAAATAACAACAAAAAGGGGTGACTTACTTGCTGGGGTTAATGATTGATGACAGAGAAAGACAAGAGTTGGAATATCTGTTGAAAAGAGAAATGGATGAAATCCTGTTTGACCTGAAAGATGCCCGGATTGATCAAATTGTGAAGCGGGCAATGGACGAACGATATAAAATCCTTTTTTCGTTATTCCGCAGATTTGCAAGTCATAAAGAATGCCTCAAATATATGAAGACCAGCAATGACAAAAAAGAAAAATATTAATATGTTCAGCGGCTTTCTAATTGGACTTGCCTTCCGGCAGGAACAGCCAGTCCACGGAAAGCTGTTTTCAATTGTCATCAATTAATAAGTTGAAAAAAACTTTAAAAATGTATTGACCCCGTAAAAAAATCTTGGTATATTATTAATCGTCGCTGTTGCGCCATCGAACATATCGAAAACGCATGAAAAAATTAATTCAAAAAACAGTTGACTTCACACGTTGAGATGTGATAAATTAATAAA